>JALYMN010000138.1 GCA_030773675.1 Actinomycetota bacterium | reverse complement strand
GCGCGGCCCGACGCGGTCGCCGACCGCCAGCGGGCCGCGGCCGACTTCGCCCGGCGCTACGCGTCGTACTCCGAGATCCGCATCCAGCGCGTGGACTACCGCGGCCTCGAGGCGGCCGACTGGGAGTTCACCTACACGGCCGGCGGCGTCGACCTGCACGTCGTGAACCGGGTCTTCGTCGCGGGCGACCGCGGCTACTCGCTCTACTTCCAGACCCGCGCCGGCGACTGGCCACAGGCCCGGCAGGACTTCGAGCGCATCGCGGCCTCGTTCCGTCCCGCCGCGGCCTGAACCCGCAGGCGGGGCTGTGCACAGCCTCACAACCCGCCGGGCCTCCCCGCCGTGCCGGTGTGCGGACTCCTCGTTACCCTGATGTGGTCCGGGCACCCTCCCGGACCAGTTCTGGAGGCGCATCGGTGAAGGCACCGGCAGGCACGCTGTACCGCGGGCGCGAGGGCATGTGGTCCTGGGTGGCACACCGCGTCACCGGCGTCCTGATCTTCTTCTTCCTGTTCTCGCACGTCCTCGACACCGCGCTCGTGCGGGTGTCGCCCGACGCGTACGACCGGATCATGGACACCTACAAGACGCCGATCGTCAACCTCTTCGAGGTCGGCCTCGTCGGCGCCGTCCTCTACCACGCCCTCAACGGCCTGCGGGTCACGGCTCTCGACTTCTGGGAGAAGGGCACGCGCTACCAGAAGCAGATGATGTACGCAGTCGTCGGCATCACGCTCGGCCTGATGATCCCGGGGACCTGGTTCATGATGAAGCACACCATCGCCGAGATGTTCGGGAGCGCCGCGTGACCGCGATCGAGCAGACCGGACGGCTGGCCGCCGGTTCGATGCAGCAGACCGACGACAACGCCGACCGCCTCGTCATCGAGAACCCCCGCACGCGGCGCAAGCGGCCGTCCAGCAACCGCTCGAAGACCAACTTCGAGATGTACTCGTGGATCTTCATGCGGGTGTCGGGGATCCTGCTCGTCGTCCTCGTGCTCGGCCACCTGTTGATCATGAACATCCTCGACGGCGGCGTGCAGCGCGTCAACTTCGGCTTCGTCGCCGGCCGCTGGGCCTCGCCGTTCTGGCGGACCTGGGACCTCGCCCAGCTGTGGCTGGCCCAGCTGCACGGCACCAACGGGCTGCGCGTCATCATCAACGACTACGCGGAGCGCGACGGCACCCGCTTCTGGCTGAAGATGCTGCTCTACACGGCCTCGACACTCGTGCTCATGCTGGGCACCCTCGTGATCTTCACCTTCGACCCCGACCTGCGGTAGGAGCGGCAGCATGGTCCAGTACCACCGCTACGACACGATCATCGTCGGGGCGGGTGGCGCCGGCATGCGCGCCGCCCTCGAGGCGGGCCAGCGCAGCAAGACCGCCGTGCTCACCAAGCTCTACCCGACCCGCTCCCACACCGGCGCGGCGCAGGGCGGCATGTGCGCCGCCCTCGCCAACGTCGAGGAGGACAACTGGGAGTGGCACACCTTCGACACGGTCAAGGGCGGCGACTACCTCGTCGACCAGGACGCCGCGGAGGTGATGTGCAAGGAGGCCATCGACGCGGTCCTCGACCTCGAGAAGATGGGCCTGCCGTTCAACCGCACGCCTGAAGGCCGCATCGACCAGCGCCGCTTCGGCGGGCACACGCGCAACCACGGCGAGGCCGCCGTACGGCGCTCGTGCTTCGCGGCCGACCGCACCGGCCACATGATCCTGCAGACGCTGTACCAGCAGTGTGTCAAGCACGGCATCGACTTCTACAACGAGTTCTACGTGCTCGACCTCGCGCTCACCGAGATCGGCGGCGTGCCGCACACCAGCGGCGTGGTCGCCTACGAGCTCTCGACCGGAGAGCTGCACGTCTTCCAGGCCAAGTCGGTGCTGTTCGCCTCCGGCGGCTTCGGCAAGGTCTTCAAGGTCACCTCGAACGCCCACACCCTGACCGGCGACGGGCAGGGCATCGTCTTCCGCAAGGGCCTGCCGCTCGAGGACATGGAGTTCTTCCAGTTCCACCCGACGGGGATCTGGAAGATGGGCATCCTGCTCACCGAGGGCGCGCGGGGCGAGGGCGGCATCCTGCGCAACAAGGACGGCGAGCGCTTCATGGAGCGCTACGCTCCGACCATCAAGGACCTCGCACCCCGCGACATGGTCGCCCGCGCGATCTACACCGAGATCCGCCAGGGCCGCGGATGCGGGCCCGCCGGCGACCACGTGTTCCTCGACCTCACCCACCTGCCGCCGGAGCAGCTGGACGCGAAGCTGCCCGACATCACCGAGTTCGCCCGCACCTACCTCGGCATCGAGCCCTACAACGACCCGATCCCGATCCAGCCGACGGCGCACTACGCGATGGGCGGCATGCCGACCGACATCGACGGCCGTGTGCTGCGCAACAACCACGACCCAGTGCCCGGCTTGTACGCCGCGGGCGAGGTCGCCTGCGTCTCGGTGCACGGCGCGAACCGGCTCGGCACCAACTCGCTGCTCGACATCAACGTGTTCGGACGGCGCGGAGGGCTCGCAGCGGCGACGTACGCGAACAGCACCGACTTCGTCGACCTCCCGCCGAACCCGGAGGCCGACACGATCGCGCTGCTGCAGCGGCTGCGCGACGGCGGTGGCACCGAGTCCGTCGCCAAGATCCGCGCCGACCTGCAGGAGACCATGGACGCCAACGCCTCCGTCTACCGCACCGAGGCGACGCTCAAGCAGGCCGAGGTCGACATCGCGGCGCTGAAGGAGCGCTACCTGCGCGTCGGCGTCTCCGACCGCGGCAAGCGCTACAACACCGAGCTGCTCGAGGCGGTCGAGCTCGGCTTCCTGCTCGACCTCGCCGACGCGCTCGTGGTGTCGGCCAAGGCGCGCAACGAGTCGCGCGGCGGCCACTTCCGCGAGGACTACCCGACCCGCGACGACGTCAACTTCATGCGCCACACCATGGCGTACAAGGTGGGCACCGGGCTGCAGGCCGAGATCCGCCTGGACTACAAGCCGGTCGTGCAGACCCGCTACGAGCCGATGGAACGGAAGTACTGAGCAGATGACTGTCATCGAGGAGCGCCCGGCCGAGGAGCAGTCGCCGGTGCAGGACCACCTGCGCCTGGTGACGCTCAAGATCCGGCGTTACGACCCCGAGGTCGACCCGGACCCCAACTGGCAGAGCTTCGAGGTGCCGGTCGAGAAGGGCGACCGGCTGCTCGACGCCCTCCACTACGTCAAGTGGCACCAGGACGGGTCGCTGGCCTTCCGCCGGTCGTGCGCGCACGGCGTGTGCGGCTCCGACGCCATGCGGGTCAACGGGGTGAACCGGCTGGCCTGCAAGGTGCTGGTGAAGGACCTCGGGGACACGGTCCTCGTCGAGCCGATCCAGGGCCTGCCGGTGCAGAAGGACCTCATCGTCGACATGGAGCCCTTCTTCGAGGCCTTCCGGGCGGTGAAGCCGTTCCTCATCAGCGACGGACGCGAGCCCACCCGGGAGCGGCTGCAGTCCCCCGAGGACCGCGAGCGGTTCGACGACACGACCAAGTGCATCATGTGCGCGGCCTGCACCACGTCGTGCCCGGTCTACTGGACCGACGAGTCCTACTTCGGGCCGCAGGCCATCGTGATGGCGCACCGCTTCATCTTCGACAGCCGGGACGAGGGCGGCGAGGAGCGGCTGGAGATCCTCAACGAGAAGGAGGGCGTCTGGCGCTGCCGGACGACCTTCAACTGCACCGACGCCTGTCCCCGCGGGATCGAGATCACCAAGGCGATCCAGGAGGTCAAGCGGGCGCTCATCTTCCGGCGCTGACCTGCACACGCACGAGACACGTACGACGAACGGGCCGCTCCGACACCGGGCGGCCCGTCGTCGTCCGGGCTGGACGGGGTACCGGCGGGCACATGACCGCGACCCACGAGCAGGCGGACCAGGCAGCCGACCAGGGGGACCAGGAGGCGCAGGCGGGGCGACCCGGGGTCGGGGCGGACCCGGCCCTCGACGAGGGCGTCGCCGAACGGGAGGTCGAGGACGCCTTCCGGCGCTCCGTCGACGAGGGACGCCGGCGGCTCTCGCGGCGGACGTGGCCGCTGCTGGCGACCGGCACGGTCGGGGGCATCGACGTCGGCACGGGCGTCCTGGCGCTGCTGCTCGTGGAGCACGAGACGGGCAACCCGCTGCTGGCCGGGCTGGCGTTCGGGATCGGCTTCGTCGCGCTCAGCCTCGCTCGCAGCGAGCTGTTCACCGAGGACTTCCTCGTCCCGGTCAGCACGGTCGTCGCCCGCCAAGGCCGCTTCCGCATGCTCCTGCGCCTGTGGGCCGGCACGCTCGCCGCCAACCTGGCGGGCGGCTGGCTGTTCACCTGGTTGATCATGCGTGGGTTCCCGCAGTTCGCCGACACGGCGATCGAGGCGGGCGCGTTCTACGTCGACCTCGGGCTCGGCGTCCGCGCGTTCGCGCTCGCGGTGGTCGGCGGCGCGGTCATCACTCTCATGACCTGGATGCAGCACGGCACCGAGTCGGCCGGGATCAAGCTCGTGCCGGCCGTGACCGGCGCCTTCCTGCTGGCCGGCGCGCAGCTCAACCACGCCGTGGTCAACTCGCTGCTCATGTTCAGCGCCCTGCACACCGGGCGCGCGCCGTTCGGCTACCTCGAGTGGGCGCAGACAGCGGGATGGGCGGCCCTCGGCAACCTCGTCGGCGGGCTGCTGCTCGTCACGCTGCTGCGTCTGGCCCAGGTGTCGCACACGCTCAAGCAGGAGCGCGAGCACCCCGCCCTCGGCGTGCCCGTCGGGGACGACCGACGGGTGCACAGCGGGACCCCGGCGGACGGCTGAGAGGGGCAGTCACCTCCCGGACGCAGGCACCCCCTCCTGCCGCACCCCCGCCGCGGCGTTCAGCACCACGGCCACAAGCGTGCACACCGCCACTGACAGGAGCAGGACCCCCAGCGCGCCGGGGGTCTTGAACAGCCCGAGGCTGACGATGAGCGTCGTCGCGCCGGACGGCGGGTGCGGCACCCGCAACGCCTGTAGCACCAGCGCGGTGAAGCACAGCGACAGGCAGGCCGCGACGATCCGGCGGACGGTCAGTCCCTCCTGCAGCACGGTCGGGTGGCTGAGCAGGCCGGTGACAACCAGCGCCAGGCCTCCCGCGGCGACCCCGACCGCGTGCCCGCCGAGCACGTTGCGCGGGTGCGCCGCGGGCTGCGCCGGGGTCTCGGCGAGCACCATGAGCGTCGGACCCAGGCTGGGGAACAGCCAGGGCTGCTCGGCGGCGAGCCCGATCGCGCCGACCACCGCGAGGCCGAGGACGCAGACGAGCAGCGACCAGGCCCCGACGACCGGACCGTGCTCCGAGCGGGCCAGGCGCCGCCGCAGCAGGCTCACGGCGCCACCAGCAGCGCCTGGGGGGCCGCCGCCTTCATCCGGGTGTTGAGCCAGGCCAGCTGCCGGGAGGTGCTCGCGTTCGCCTTCTCCGCGGCCTGCATCAGCTCACGGTCGCGCAGCCCCTGCGCCGCCTGGTGGACGACGGTCCACGTGGTCTGGCACAGGGTGCCGAGCACGTGCAGGTCCTGCAGGTCGCGCAGCAGCCCGACGGCGCCGGCCCTGGTCTCGGCGAGCCCGGCCGCGTGCAGCCGCTCCGGCTCCTCGACGTCGTCGCCGGACGCCTCGTCGCCGTAGCGCTGAGCGATCGGGGCGAGCATCCGCACGTGCTCCTCGCTCCACTGGGCGAGCAGCCGGCACGTCACGTACACGTCCGGCTCGGCCGAGTGGCCCTCCCCCACCGTGCGCAACGACTCGGCGAGGGTCTGCTCGCTCTTGTGCAGCAGGCCGACGTACGTCGCGAGGTGCGCCATCAGGACCTCCCGGCGATCGTCGCCGTGGGCGCGGCGGTCTCGGTGCCCGCGGCGGGGTCGTTCGGGTACGTGGGGGTCGGGGGCGAGCTGCTGCCGGTCGGGTCGCCGCCCTGCGTGGGCGGCACTCTGGGCAGTGCCGGTCGCGATGCGGTCGTCGTGGGCGCCGGCGACGGTCCGTCGCCGTCGCGCACCTTGGTCACCCGGCAGGCCGCGGTCTTCACGTACGGCTGCTTCGACACCGGGTCCCAGAGGGTCATGGTGAGCTCGTTGGCCTGCCGCGCCTGGCCGCCCGGGTGAACGGGGTCAAGGTCCCAGGAGCCGTAGTGGAAGGGCGCGAACACCGCGCCCTTCATGACCTGGCCCACGCGGGCCCGGACCTCGAGCGCGCCGCGGGGCGACTCGACCCGCACGACGTCCCCCTCAGCGATCCCGAGCCGCTCGGCGTCGGGCACCGACAGCTCCACCCACGCGTCCGGCGCCGCCTGCCGGAGCGAGCGGGACCGGCCGGTCTTGGTGCGGGTGTGGAAGTGGTAGACGGTCCGGCCGGTCGTGTAGAGCATGGGGAAGTCCTCGCTGGGCTCCTCGTGCGCCGGCGTGTACTCGCAGCCCTTCAGGAACGCGCGCCCGACCGGGCGCATGGCGCGGTGCTCCGTCGGCGTGACGCTCCCGCCGGTCAGCAGGTCGTGCCGTAGGTCTCGCACTGCTCGCTGCTCGTCGGGAAGACGGGGTCGGCGTACAGCCGGTCGGTGCCGTCGGGCGCAGCGTCGTTGCACGGCCACGGGATGCCCGTCGGGCCGCGCAGCTTCTCGTAGGACAGCCCGGTGTAGTCGCAGGGCCGGCCGCGGGTGCACTCCCGCCAGGCGGCGAACGCCTGCTCGGGCGTCCGCCACGTCAGCAGCGGAGCACCGTCCTTGTCCGTGAAGCCCATCGCGTCGGCGTACATCAGGAAGATCTCGAAGTCGCTCTTGGCCTCGCCGGGCGGGTCGACGGCCTTCTCCGACAGATGGACGGTGCGGTTGACGTTGGTGTAGGTCCCGGTCTTCTCGCCCCAGCCCGCGGCGGGCAGCACCACGTCGGCGAGCTGTGCGGTCTCGGTGAGGAACAGGTCCTGCACGACGACGACGCACTGCTCGCCCTCGAGGATGCGCCGGATGCGCGCCGACTCGGGGAGCGACACCGCCGGGTTCGTGGCGGAGATCCACAGCAGCCCGACGCTGCCCTGCTCCGCGTAGCGGAAGATCTGCATGGCGTGGGTCGGCGGCGCCCAGTGCGGGATCGTCAGCTCGTCGACGTTCCACAGCCGGGCCAGCTCGGCGATGTGCGCCGGGTTGTCCCAGTTGCGGAACGCGGGGAGGTCGCCGTCGGCGCCGCACTCGCGGGTGTTCTGCGCGGTCGGCTGGCCGTTCATCTGCAGGATGCCGCAGCCGGTGCGCCCGAGCATGCCGCGCAGCA
>JALYMN010000137.1 GCA_030773675.1 Actinomycetota bacterium | reverse complement strand
GGCCGAGGGGCCGGCGGACGCCCCGGCCGCCGAGCGCGCGGCGGCCCGCGCCGGCGACCCGGCTCCCGCCGTCGACCGTGTCCCCGAGCGAGAGAGGTGATGATGCTCGACACCCGGCTCACCGAGGAGCAGCAGGCGCTGCGCAAGACGGTCGAGGAGTTCGCCCGCGAGGTCGTGGCGCCGGTCTCCTACCGTCACGACAAGGAGAAGTCGTTCCCGTACGAGGTCGTGCGCGGGATGGCCGGGATGGGGCTGTTCGGCCTGCCCTTCCCCGAGCGGTACGGCGGGATGGGCGGCGACTACTTCGCCCTGTGCCTGGCGCTCGAGGAGCTCGCCCGGGTCGACCAGAGCGTGGCGATCACGCTCGAGGCGGGGGTCTCGCTCGGGGCGATGCCGGTTTTCCGCTTCGGCACCGACGCGCAGAAGCAGGAGTGGCTGCCGGTGCTGTGCTCCGGCGAGGCGCTCGGCGCCTTCGGGCTCACCGAGGCCGGCGGCGGGAGCGACGCCGGCGCGACGCGCACCACCGCGGTGCTCGAGGACGGCGCATGGCGGATCAACGGCAGCAAGGCCTTCATCACCAACTCCGGCACCGATCTCACCCAGCTGGTCACCGTCACCGCCGTCACCGGCACGATGAGCAGCGGCAAGAAGGAGATCAGCTCGATCCTCGTGCCGGTGCCGGCCGAGGGGTTCACCGTCGAGCCGGCGTACGACAAGGTCGGGTGGAACGCCTCCGACACCCACCCGCTGACGTTCAGCGACGTCCGGGTGCCGGAGGAGAACCTGCTCGGCGTCCGCGGCCGCGGCTACGCGAACTTCCTGTCGATCCTCGACGAGGGGCGCATCGCCATCAGCGCGCTGTCGGTCGGCGCGGCGCAGGGCTGCGTCGACGAGAGCGTCAAGTACGCCCGGGAGCGCGAGGCGTTCGGCCGGCCGATCGCGGCGAACCAGGCGATCGCCTTCAAGATCGCCCGCATGGAGGCCCGCGCGCACGTGGCGCGGACCGCCTACTACGACGCGGCTGCGAGGATGCTCGCGGGCCTGCCGTTCAAGAAGGAAGCCGCCATCGCCAAGATGGTGTCCGGAGAGGCGGCGATGGACAACGCCCGCGACGCCACACAGATCCATGGGGGTTACGGCTTCATGAACGAGTACCTCGTCTCGAGGCACTACCGCGACAGCAAGATCTTGGAGGTGGGCGAGGGCACGACCGAGGTCCAGCTCATGCTCATCGGACGGGAGCTGGGGCTCTGATGGACAAGACGGTGGCCAGTGCCGCGGAGGCGGTCGCGGACATCGCGAGCGGATCGTCGCTCGCGGTCGGCGGGTTCGGCCTGTGCGGGATTCCCGAGGCGCTCATCGAGGCGCTGCTCGAGCTCGGGTCCGACGACCTGCGCACGGTCAGCAACAACTGCGGTGTCGACCAGTACGGCCTCGGCATGCTGCTCGGGGCCAAGCGGATCAGCCGTACGACCGGCTCCTACGTCGGGGAGAACAAGGAGTTCGAGCGGCAGTTCCTCGGCGGCGAGCTCGAGGTCGAGCTCGTGCCGCAGGGCACGCTCGCCGAGCGGTTGCGCGCCGGCGGCGCCGGCATCCCGGCGTTCTTCACCCCCGCCGGCGTCGGCACGCAGGTGGCCGACGGCGGCCTGCCGCTGCGCTACGACGGCAGCGGCGGGATCGCCAAGGCCTCCGAGCCGAAGGAGGTGCGCGAGTTCGACGGCGGCACATACGTGCTCGTGGAGTCGATCCGCACCGACTTCGCCCTCGTGCACGCGCGGTACGGCGACCGGCACGGCAACCTCGTCTACGAGAAGAGCGCGGCGAACTTCAACCCGCTCTGCGCGATGGCCGGGCGGATCACCATCGCGCAGGTGGAGGAGCTCGTCGAGCCGGGCGAGCTCGACCCGATGCTCGTGCACACCCCCGGGATCTTCGTGCAGCGGGTCGTGCACGTGCCCGGCTTCGAGAAGCGCGTCGAGAAGCGGACCGTCCGCAAGGCGGGCGAGCCCGCCGTCCCGGCCGCCGGGGGCGACGAGACCGCACCGACCCCGTCCGCCGCGACGACCCCGTCCGCTACGTCCGGTCAGGAGGCCTGACATGCCCCGCACCCGCGACCAGCTGGCGGCCCGCGTCGCCCAGGAGCTGGAGGACGGGCAGTACGTCAACCTCGGCATCGGGCTGCCGACGCTGGTGCCCAACCACGTGCCGGACGGCGTCCACGTCGTGCTGCACTCGGAGAACGGCATCCTCGGCGTCGGGCCCTACCCGACCGAGGACGCTGTCGACCCGGACCTCATCAACGCCGGCAAGGAGACGGTCACGATCCTGCCGGGGGCGTCGTACTTCGACAGCGCCACGTCGTTCGGCATGATCCGCGGCGGTCACGTCGACGTGGCGGTGCTCGGCGCCATGCAGGTGTCCGCGGCCGGCGACCTCGCCAACTGGATGATCCCCGGCAAGATGGTCAAGGGCATGGGCGGCGCGATGGACCTCGTCCACGGCGCCAAGCGGGTGATCGTCATGATGGAGCACACCGCCAAGGGCGGCGCGCACAAGATCGTCAAGGAGTGCGAGCTGCCGCTCACCGGCGAGAAGTGCGTGCAGCGGATCATCACCGACCTCGCGGTGATCGACGTCACCGACGACGGGCTCGTGCTGCGCGAGACCGCGCCCGACGTCTCGGTGGACGACGTGCTCGCCGCCACCGGCGCCGACCTGCAGGTCGCGCTGGACTGAGGTCGCGGCGGCCGCGGCCCGGCGCGCTCGTGCGCCTGCAGCGACGGTCCGCGCCCCTGCTCGTGTCGCTGCGGGCGCACAAGCCGCCGCAGTCGGGCACGAGGCGGGCTGCGCGCCCCAGCTGGCGGTGCAGCTGCGTCGGCAGCAGCCTCGGGACCGTCCGGATGACGCGGAGATCACGCCGTGAGCCGCGCCTGGACGGCGTCGCGGTGCTGTGGCAGGGCGGCGGCCTCGACGTCGCGCAGCAGGTCCTGCAGCCGCTGCTGGACCTGCAGCGCGTCCTCGCCGTACCGCCGTACCGCCGGACCTCGTCGAGGGCAGGGCGAGGTAGTCGGCGAACCGGTCCGCGGGCACGACCAGCCGAGTCACGCCGTCGTCGTCGGGGAAGAGCCCGTCGCGCAGGCGCCGGGTGGCCAGCCGGCGGAGCAGGTCGTGCAGCTCGTCCAGCGCCTGGACGGCGGTCGTGGGATCGTTGATGCCGGGCGAGAGCGCGTTCTCGGCGATGTCGACCAGCTGGCGGAACCCGAACGCCGCGTCCTGCTCCATGCTGCGGTCGCGTCCGAGGTGCACCGCCGCCTGGACCCGCGCCAGGTCCAGCCGCTGCAGCCCCTCGCCGTCCGGGTCGTGCACGTGCAGCAGCGGTGCGCCCAGGGGGACGAAGTCGCCCAGGTGCAGGCGTGACCGCAGCAGCACCCCGGCCTGGGCGGCGGCCTCGACCAGCGCCCGCTCGTCCAGGCGGACGACGACCCCGAAGCCGGGGCTGGGCACGACCCCGGTCACCGGCTCGAGCGGCGGCGACACCGGGTCGGGGCCGGGCTCCTGCCCGGGTGGGCGGGAAGTGCCGGTCGATGGCCGCGCGGGTCTCGTCGCCGATGGAGCGGATGATCGACGAGACCTGGATGGCCGTCGCGACGTGGTGGATGTAGGTGACGAACATCCCGACGCTGAGCAGCAGCAGGCCCAGGCCGACGGTGGTGGCGACCGACGGGACGAAGCGCTCGTCGTCGAGGCTGCTCACCGTGCGCAGCACGAGCACGGCGTAGACGAAGGTCGCGACGAACACGCCGAGCGCCAGCTGGGTGACGCGGTCGCGCAAGAACGTCCGCAGCACGCGAGGTGAGAACTGGCTGCTGGTGAGCTGCAGCACGACGATGGTGATCGAGAAGACCAGACCGGCGAAGGTGATCATCGAGCTGGTGATCGCGGAGAGCACCTCGCGGGCGCCGTCCGGGCCGGCGCCGAACGTGAAGCGCCCCAGGCCCTCGTTGAGCGCGCGGTCCAGCCGCACCAGTCCCAGGGCGAGGACGACGGCCACCAGCACGCACAGCGTCGGCAGCGCCCAGAAGCCGATGCGCAGCGACTCGCGCAGCGCCGCCAGCCGGCGCCTCACCGTCGCGCGCCGACGCGCCGACGGGTCATGACCTGGAGTCCCGCTGCGTGGCCTCGCGCAGCCGCTCCGCGCCGCGCACCCCGTCGAGCAGCTCGGGGCTGAGCGGCTGGTCCTGGGTGAGCACGCTCATCGAACCGGTGGTCTCGAGCACCACGGCGTGCACCTGCTCGAGCCGGTGCACCCCGGCCTGCCGGAGCTGGGCCATGACCTCCTCCCGGCTCACGCTCGCCTGGGTGAGCGCGTCGGGCAGGACCTGTGGTCCGGCCATGAGCAGCAGCGGCCGGTTGTCGACCACTCCGCCCAAGGCCCCACGGCGGCGCAGGGCGCTGATCACCCGCTGCAGCCCGTAGAGCAGGGCCAGCACGAGCACGCCGTTGGCGAGCGGAGTGGAGGCCAGCGCGGTCGAGGCGACGGTCGAGCCGATCGCCACGGTGGCCGCGAAGTCGTAGCTCGACATCTTCGCCAGCGCACGCGGCCCGGCGGCGCGCGTGAGCACGATCACCGTGGCGTACACGGTGACCGTGCTGATCAGGATGGCGGCGAGGGTCGTCCAGCTCGCGCCGAGCCGGCTCAGGAGTTCCACCCGGGCCTCCTACCCGACGAGCCACGACAGGGCACGACCGTCACTGCTCCGTCACGCCCGCGTGCAGGTGCAGGCGCACGGCGGGAATGCACACGTCCTGCCGGGGGTGCAGCCGGTGCGGCACGACGCACACCGGTCCGCGCGGCCGGGCGGGACACGGGAGACGACATGGCGGGGACGGCGAGCCGCGTGT
>JALYMN010000136.1 GCA_030773675.1 Actinomycetota bacterium | reverse complement strand
GTGCTGCCCACGCCGGCCGGCGAGCCCGCCGCGCCCGGGGCGGTGTGACGGTGCTCGACCCGGTGCACCTCGCCGACCGCTGGCTGCGCGACAACCAGCGCGAGCTCGTCGCCGTCCGGCGCGACCTGCACGCCCACCCCGAGCTCGGCCGGCAGGAGAAGCGGACCACCGGCCTGCTCGTCGACCGGCTGGCCGCCGCGGGGCTCGCGCCCGTCGTGCTGGACGGCGGCACGGGCGTCGTGTGCGACGTGGGCCACGGCGCGGCCGTCGTGGGGCTGCGCGCCGACCTCGACGCGCTGCCGCTGGACGACGAGAAGGACGTGCCCTACCGCTCGCGCACGCCCGGCGTCTGCCACGCCTGCGGCCACGACGTGCACACCGCCGTGGTGCTCGGCGCCGGCCTGGCCCTGGCGAGAGCGGCCGACGCGCTCCCCGGCCGGGTGCGCCTGGTGTTCCAGCCGGCCGAGGAGCTCATGCCCGGAGGCGCCCTCGACGTGCTCCGCGAGGGGCACGCCGAGGGGCTGTCGGCGGTGTTCGGGCTGCACTGCGACCCGAGCCTCGAGGCCGGACGGGTCGGCCTGAAGTCCGGGGCGATCACCGCCGCGGCCGACGTCGTCCGGGTCCGGCTGACCGGTCCAGGCGGCCACACCTCGCGGCCGCACAACACCGTCGACGTCGTCCACGCACTCGCCACCGTCGCCACCGGCCTGCCGGAGGCGCTCGGCCGGCTGGTCGACCCGCGCGCCGGCCTGTGCCTGGTCTGGGGCCACGTCAACGCCGGGGTGGCGCGCAACGCCATCCCGCGGGAGGGGGTGGTCGAGGGCACGCTGCGCGTGCTCGACAAGGACGTCTGGCAGCGCGCTCCTGAGCTCGTCCAGCGAGTGGTGGCGGGGCTCGTCGCGCCGTACGGCGCCACGGCCGACGTGCACTACGAGCGGGGCGTCCCGCCCGTCGTCAACGACCCGTCGGCGACCGCCCTGTTCGCCGCCGCCGTCCGCACGGCGCTCGGCAGCAGCGCGGCGGTGCCGACGCTGCAGTCGCTCGGCGGGGAGGACTTCGCCTGGTACCTCGACAGGGTGCCCGGCGCGATGTGCCGGCTCGGGGTCAAGCCGCCGGGCCTCGAGCACCCCTACGACCTGCACCAGGGCAGCTTCGACGTCGACGAGTCGGCCATCGGCGCCGGCGTCCGGGTGATGGTCACCGCGGCGCTGGCGGCCCTGCGGGCCGCCTGACCGCCGCCGTCAGACCCCGGTGGAGCGGCAGGGCCGGGTGCGCAGGTCGGTGACGTAGTCGTCGGGCGCGCCCGCCGCCTCGGCGGCGTCGGCCAGGACGCCGAGGTAGCTGGCGCCGGGCAGCCCGCCCTCGTAGCCGTCGAGAACGTACACCCAGGCGAGCTGGTCGCCCTCGAGCGTCGCCACGCGCACCCGGATCTTGCGGTAGAGCCCGGTGTCGGCGCCCTCCCACGCGTCCAGCGACGCCGCGTCGCCGTCGGTGAGGTCGTACAGGCCGACGAACACGTGCTCGCCGGGCGCCTCGACCAGGGTCGCCAGCGACCCTTCCCACCCGAGGTCCTCCCCGCCGAAGGTGAGCCGCCAGCCCTCCAGCCAGCCGGTGCCCCACATCGGGGAGTGCGGGCAGCGCTCCCGCATCTGCGCCGGGTGCAGGTTGCTGCCGTACGCGGCGTAGAGCGCCATGGCGGCGAGACTAGCGAGCAGACAGCACCGCGCCCTGCCGTCGCGCGCCGTGTGCGCAGCAGCACTCCTCCCGTCCCTGCGGCCCGTCCGGACGGAGAGGACAATGGGTCTGTGACGCGCATCGTGATCGTGGGTGGGGGGCCGGCCGGCTACGAGGCCGCGCTGGTGGCCGTGCAGCTCGGGGGCGAGGTCAGCCTCGTCGACCGTGACGCGGTGGGCGGTCAGTGCGTGCTCGCCGACTGCGTGCCGTCGAAGACGTTCATCGCCACCAGCGAGGCGATGACCAGCTACGCGCACGCCGACCGGGTGGGCGTCCAGACCGACGGCACGGTCTCGGCGCGGGTCGCCGAGGTGAACGCGCGGGTCAAGGCCCTGGCCCTCGCCCAGTCGGGCGACATCGCCCGCCGGCTGGTGCGCGAGGGCGTCACGGTGCTGCAGGGGCAGGCCTGCCTGCGCTCCGCGCACGAGGTGGAGGTGGACGGCCAGGTGCTGCAGGCCGACGTCGTGCTGCTGGCCACCGGCGCGCGACCCCGCGTGGTCGCGGGTGCGGAGACCGACGGCGAGCGCATCCTCGACTGGCGCCAGCTCTACGACCTGCCCGAGCTGCCCGAGCACCTCGTCGTCGTCGGCTCGGGCGTGACCGGGGCGGAGTTCGCCAACGCCTACAACGCGATGGGCAGCCAGGTGACGCTGGTGTCGTCGCGCGACCGGGTGCTGCCCGGGGAGGACCGCGACGCCGCCGAGCTGCTCCAGACCGTCTTCGAGCGGCGCGGGATGGAGGTCCGGCGTGGCCGGGCGGCCTCGGTCGAGCGCACGGCCGACGGGGTGCGGGTGACCCTCACCGACGGCTCGGTCGTCGACGGCAGCCACGCGCTCATGACCGTCGGCTCGGTGCCCAACACCGCCGGGCTCGGGCTGGAGGAGGCCGGCGTCCGGCTGACCGAGCAGGGCTTCGTCGACGTCGACCGGGTCTCGCGGACGTCGGTGCCCGGGGTGTACGCCGCCGGCGACTGCACCGGCGTGCTGATGCTGGCCTCGGTCGCGGCGATGCAGGGCCGGATCGCCATGTGGCACGCGCTCGGCGAGGCGGTCGCGCCGCTGCGCCTCGGCGTGGTGTCGGCGAACGTGTTCACCGACCCGCAGGTGGCCTCGGTCGGCGTCACGCAGACGCAGGTGGAGAGCGGCGCGGTGGCGGCGCAGAGCGTGACGCTGCCGCTGGCGACCAACGCCCGGGCCAAGATGCAGGGCATCACCGACGGCTTCGTCAAGTTCTTCTGCCGCTCCGGCTCGGGAACGGTGCTCGGCGGGGTCGTCGTGGCGCCGAACGCCAGCGAGCTGATCATGCCGATCTCGCTGGCCGTGCAGCACGGGCTCACGGCCGACCAGATCGCCCACACATTCGCGATCTACCCGTCGCTGTCAGGCTCGGTGACCGAGGCCGCGCGGCAGCTGATGCTGCACGACTGACACGCCGGCTGGGCGGCGGGGGCGTCGGCCCTGCCGCCCGGCCGTCCGTCAGCCCTCGACCGCGAGGCGCTCGGCGGCGGACGCGGCGACCGCGTCACCGACCGCCGCGAAGTGCAGCGCGCCGACGGCGGCGGCGGTGAACTGGCGCGGGTCGCGCGCGGCCTGCAGCCGGATGACGGTCAGCGTCCCGGCGACGTGGACGCGCAGCTCGGGCACCATCTCCGCGGCCGGCACCCCCGTCACCCGGGACAGCTGCACGGCTGTTGTCGCGCACGAAGTCGCCGAGGTCGACCGCGGCGGCGGTCCGGCGCCCGGCGCTGCGGACGACCAGGCCGTCGACGAACAGCACGTAGTCGCGGATGTGGCGGACCCACTGGGCCCGGAAGGCGGCGGCGTTCGCCGGGCTGGACAGCTCGCGCACGCGGCCGTCAGTTGGTTCGTGTTGGCGCCGAGCGCCGCCGCGGCCCCGGCGTACGCCGGTGAGCGCAGGCCGTAGGTGAGCGCCGCGTCGCTGGCCAGCCCGGTCTGCACGACGTGGGCCTGCATGAGGTTGACGGTGCTCGCACGCAGCTCGGCGGTCAGGCTGGTGGTGGTGGACCCCGGGTGCTCGTCGCGGGCGTCGAGGCCGACGGCGAGGGCCCGGGCGAGTGCGGCCGTGCCGAGGTGGGCCCGCTGGACGAGGTCGTAGAC
>JALYMN010000135.1 GCA_030773675.1 Actinomycetota bacterium | reverse complement strand
ACGAGCAGCCGGACGGCCGCCTCGGCAGCCGCCGCGGCGAGGTCGGGGTCGACGCCCCGCTCGTAGCGCTTGCTGGCCTCGCTCGGCAGCCGGTGCCGCCGGGCCGTCCGGGCGACCGAGACCGGGTCGAACCGGGCGCTCTCCAGCAGCAGGTCGGTCGTGTCGCCGGTGACCTCGGTGGACGCCCCGCCCATGACGCCGGCGATCGCGACCGCGCCGCTGTCGTCGGCGATGACGAGGTCGGCCGGGTCGAGCGCGCGGTCCCTGCCGTCGAGGGTGGTGAGCCGCTCCCCCGGCGCGGCCCGGCGCACCACGACCGGCCCCTGAAGCGTGGCGGCGTCGAAGGCGTGCAGCGGCTGGCCGAGCTCGAGCATCGTGTGGTTCGTGACGTCGACGGCGAGGCTGATCGGGCGCATCCCGGCCAGCACCAGGCGGCGGCGCAGCCAGGCCGGGCTCGGCGCGGACGGGTCGAGCCCGCGGACCAGCCGCGCGACGTAGCGCTCGCAGCCCTCGTCGTCTAGCCGCACCTCGTGCCCGTCGGGCGTCGGCGCGGGCGCGGGCTGCAGCCCCGGGTCGTCGAGCGCGAGGCCGAAGGCGGTCGCCGCCTCGCGCGCCACTCCGCGCACCGACAGCGTGTAGCCGCGGTCGGGGGTGACGGCGATGTCGAGGACCTCGTCGCGCAGGTCGAGCAGCGCGACGACGTCGGCGCCGAGCGGCGCGTCGGGCGGCAGGACGAGGATGCCGGGCGACTCCTCGGCCAGCCCGAGCTCGGCCTCGGAGCAGATCATGCCGTCGGAGGTGTGCCCGTACGTCGTCCGCGTGGCGATGCGGAAGCCCCCGGGCAGCTCGGCGCCGGGCAGGGCGAAGGGCACCCGGTCGCCGGCGGCGAAGTTGGTGGCGCCGCAGACGACCTCGCGCGCGCCGGTGCCGGTCGCGACGTGGCAGAGCCGGATCGGCTTCTTGAAGCCGGTCAGCTCCTCGACGTCGAGCACCTCGCCGACGACGACGCCGGACACGTCGTGGCCGACCCGGTGGACCTGCTCGACCTCGAGGCCGACGCGGACCAGGGCGGCGGCGATCTCCTCGGCCGGCGCGGTGAGGCCGGGCACGAGCGCGCGCAGCCAGGAGACGGGGACGCGCATCTCAGGCCTCCAGCCCGAACGGGAGGGTGAAGCGGACGTCGCCCTCGTACAGGTCGCGGATGTCGCGGATGACGTGCCGGAACATCAGCGTGCGGTCCAGACCCATCCCGAAGGCGAAGCCGGTGTAGCGCTCGGGGTCGACGCCGCAGGCGACGAGCACGGCCGGGTTGACCATCCCGCAGCCGCCGATCTCGATCCAGCCCTCGCTCGAGCACACCCGGCAGGGCTCGGCGCCGGGGCCCGTCGAGGCGCCGCGGCAGGCGAAGCACTGCAGGTCGAGCTCGGCGCTGGGCTCGGTGAAGGGGAAGTACGACGGGCGCAGCCGGGTCCGGATGCCCTCGCCGAACATCGCGGCGGCGTAGGCGTCCAGGGTGCCGCGCAGGTGGGCCATCGTGATGCCTTCGTCGACGCACAGCCCCTCCAGCTGGCCGAACACCGGGGAGTGCGTGGCGTCGAGGGCGTCGTTGCGGAAGACCCGGCCCGGGCAGACGACGTACACGGGCAGGTCGCGGTCGAGCAGGCTGCGCACCTGCACCGGGCTGGTCTGCGTGCGCAGCAGCAGGCTGCTGCCCGGCGGGTCGAGCCAGAGCGTGTCCTGCTCCTCGCGGGCCGGGTGGTGCGCGGGGATGTTGAGGGCGTCGAAGTTGAACCAGGCGTGCTCGACCTCCGGTCCCTCGGCGACCTCCCAGCCCATGGCGACGAACACGTCGCAGATGCGCTCCTGCACGGTCGTCAGCGGGTGGCGGGCGCCGGCCGGCAGCCGGCCCGGCAGCACGGTGACGTCGACGGCCTCCTCGACGAGCACCCGCGCGTCACGCTCCTCCTCGAGCGCCTGGCGGCGGGTGTCGAACGCCCGCCCGAGCGCCGCGGCGACGGCGTTGACGCGCTTGCCGGCCTCCGACTTCTCCGGCCCGGGCAGCGCGCCGATCGCCTTGCGGGCGGCGGCGAGCGGGCTGCGGTCGCCGACGGTCGTGGGCTTGAG
>JALYMN010000134.1 GCA_030773675.1 Actinomycetota bacterium | reverse complement strand
GCCACCTTGTAATCGGTAGGTCGTCGGTTCGAATCCGACCGCCGGCTCTCGACAGCCGCTCGTGGGCGGCCAGGCGCCCCCGCACACCGGGCTGGCAGTGGAGTGTCCGGACCCGGATGCGCTCCTGCGTCCGACTGCGTCGTCGGGCAGGACCTAGGTTCGCTGCGTGAGCGACCCGCTGCAGGACATGGTCGTCGAGGTGCGCGAGCACCTGCCGGCGCCGCAGGACCGGGTGTTCGCCCTGCTCGCGGACGTGGAGCGGACGGCGGGGCTCGGGCCGGAGCACCGCCGCGCCCGGTGGACCAGCGACCGGCGTGGCGTGGGCGCGACGTTCGCCGGCTGGAACGAGCGCGACGGGCGCACCTGGGAGGTCCCGTGCCGGGTCGTGGTGCACGAGCCACCGACGCGCTTCGGCTGGGTCGTCGGCGACGCGGACAGCCCGACCTCGTCGTGGACGTACAGGCTCACCGTCCGCGACGACGGCACCGACGTCGTCCAGCAGTTCCGGCACGGGCCGGGCTGGTCGTACCTGCGCACCGCGTGCGAGCGCTACCCCGACCGGGCGGCGGGGTTCGTGGCCGGGCGGGCGCGGGAGCTGGAGACGAACATGCGCGCCGTGCTGCGGGCCGCGGCGGCGCTGCTGGCCGGGTGACGGGTCACCCGCCGTCCAGCACGAGCAGCCCGTACGCCGCCAGGCTCGGCCCGTCGACGACGTCGCCGTCCCGGACCATGCGCACGAACTCCTCGCGCGCCACCCGCCGGTGCCGCATGTCCTGCTCGGTCGCCTCCCGTGCCGTCGGGCCGCTCCGCAGCCCGACGGCGAGGTAGACGTCGAACCCCTGGCTGCAGAAGCCGTACGCCTCGTGCAGGTGCCCGAGCAGGCGCAGCTCCGCGGCCACCAGGCCGGTCTCCTCGCGCAGCTCCGCGGCGGCGAGGTCGGCGCGCGAGCCGCCGGCTCCGGTCCCCCAGGAACCCTGCGGGAACTCCCACGCCCGCCGCCGCACCGGGTAGCGGTACTGCTCGACCAGCCACAGGCTGCCGTCGTCCTCCACAGGCACGACCAGCGCGAAGTCCGGCTTGTCGACGACGCCGTACACGCCGAGCGAGCCGTCGGCGCGCCGCACCTCGTCCTCGCGCACGGACATCCAGTGGTTGGCGTAGACGACCCGACTGCTTACCTGCTCCACGACGCGGAGGCTAGGACCTGCGCGGACCGGTCCCGTGACGCGACCGGCCGCACTACGGTGACGCGTCGCCGCCGTACGGGGGGGAGCCGCTCATGACCGCAGGGGTGCGCGAGCAGGGGGACACGCTCGCCCGGGAGGAGAGCCTCGAGCAGTACCGCCCGGAGCTGACCGGCTACTGCTACCGCGTGCTGGGCTCGCCGTTCGACGCGGACGACGCCGTACAGGAGACGCTCGTGCGCGCCTGGCAGGCGCTGGACGGCTTCCAGGGGCGCTCGTCGCTGCGCTCCTGGCTCTACCGCATCGCCACCAACGTCTGCCTCGACGCGCTGCGTGCCGGGCAGCGCCGCGCCCTACCGATGGACCTGTCCGCGCCGGTGCCCTCGTCCACGCCGCCCGGTGAGGCGCTGCCCGAGCAGACCTGGGTGCTGCCGCTGGCGGCCGGCGGCGACGGCGACCCGGCGGACCGGGCGGTCCTGAACGACAGCGTGCGGCTGGCCTTCGTCGCCGCGCTGCAGCACCTGCCGCCCCGCCAGCGCGCCACGCTGCTGCTGCGCGACGTGCTGGCGCTGCCGGCGGCGGAGGTCGCCGACCTGCTCGGGACGACGGTCGCGTCGGTCAACAGCGCGCTGCAGCGGGCCCGGGCGACGGTGTCCCAGCTCGACGCCGGCGGCGCCCTGACGGTCGACGAGCTGGAGGAACCGGACCGACAGCTGCTGGAGCAGTACGTCGCGGCGTTCGAGGCCTACGACATCGAGGGCCTCGTGCAGCTGCTGCACGACGACGCGAGCATGTCCATGCCGCCGCTGGCGCTCTGGCTGCAGGGCCCGGACCAGATGGCCGGCTGGTACCTCGGCCACGGCGCCGGCTGTCGCGGCTCGCGCCTGCTGCCGATGACGCTCAACGGGCAGCCGGGCTTCGCCCAGTACAAGCCGAGCGAGGACGGCGGGCTCACCGCGTGGAGCCTGCAGGTGCTCGAGATCGTGGACGGCCGGGTGGCGCACATCCACCACTTCCTCGGCGACGAGCACTTCCTGCGCGCCGGCCTGCCCGTGCGCCTGGACTGAGCAGGCCGCGCAGGGGACCGGGCGAGCGGCCCTGCTCGACGTCCGCCGGACGTCGCCGTCGGCTGCGGCGGTGCCACCGACGGCGCGTGCGCGAGGCGACGAGCGAGGAGGACCCGACTTCCGCGGTCACGGCCGTAGGTGTCGCGGGTCGCCGGCGCGCCGCGACCACGACGTGCCGGGAGGCCTGGCCCGCCGGGATCGGCCTGCTCCGGCAACAGGATGCCGTGACCTGCGCCCTGCTCAGCGTGATCATGCAGGTACGGCTGCCGGGAGTGCCCGTCAGCAGCCGTACGCGCATGATCACGCCCGCGGTGAGTGCCGTAGTCGCCGCTCGATCGGTCCGGCTCAGCCCTGCCGCTCGGCGTACAGCGCCGTCTCGAAGTCGGCGTCCAGCTGCAGCGCCTCCGGCGTGCTGAACGGCGAGAAGTTGCCGTAGATCGACACGCAGACGCCGGTGGTGCGGTCCACCCCGAAGTGCTGCAGGCGCCGGTGCCGGCGCGGCGGCGTCGCGACGTCGTCGGTGAGCAGCAGGCCGTGGCCCCACGTGTAGCCCGGCCCGAAAGCCAGGCCGTGCGTGGCCGACGGGTCGGCGGTAGGGATCTCCGGCGGGAAGTCCAGGTCGCAGATCTGGTTGGTGAACGCCTGCTCGACCGTGGACTCCTGCAGGATGCGCGCGCCGTCGAGCTCGCCGCGGCGCAGCAGCGCCCGCTGGAAGAGCGGATGTAGTCGTGGGGCGTGGAGGAGAGGCCGTGCCCGCCCGCCAGTGGTCCGGCGACTGGTCGAGGATCTCGCGGGCGGAGGTCCACCGCCCGTCCTCGCCGCGCACGTGCACCGGGGCGAGGTCCGGCAGCTGGGCGTCGCTCGGCAGGAAGGCCGTGGAGCCCATGCCCATCGGCTCGGTCACGCCCTCCTCGACCACGACGTCGAGCGTGGTGCCCGCGACGGCCTCGACCACCTTGCCGAGCCAGTCGGTGCCGATCCCGTACACGTACGCCGTCCCCGGGTCGGCGACCAACGGGACGGTGGAGGCGCTGCTGCCGGCGACGACGTTCGGCACCCCGGTGACCTGCTGCCAGCGCTGCAGCAGGTCGCTCCAGGACCAGTAGCCGAGGCCGGACGTGCAGGTCACCAGCTGCTCCACCGTCGCCCGGGGTCGATCGAGGTGCTGTCCACGGTCCGGCTGGAGCTCGGCGGGTCACGGCGTCCTCCAGGTGGCGGCGGTGCCGGCGGGGTCCGTCGTCCCGGCGACGTATGACGTGGGTCACACCGGTAGGCGCGGGCGATGCTGGCACGCCCCTCGGACGGCAGCACCCGGAGGGCTGCGCATAAGGTCGCGGTTCCGACAAAGACCTGCGCCGGGTACCAGGTGCGTGCACGTGAGGCGTCGACCGGCGCTCAGGTGTCGCTGCGTCCCCGGGGCCGGACGCGGGCAGGCGACTGCCCGCGGTGCTGCACCCGCCGCTGACCACCCGCGCACGCCGCGCCGACGACTGGGGACCCCGAAGTGAGAGCACAGCGCTACGAGCAGGTCGTCATCAGCGGGCTGGCGCACGTGGACGCCCCGCACGTCGTGACCTCGCGGGAGATCGAGGAGCAGTTCGTCCCGACGCTCGAGCGGCTGGGCATGCAGCCCGGCCTGCTCGAGGAGCTGTCCGGCATCCGGGAGCGCCGGGTCTACGACTCCGGCACCCGGCCGAGCGAGAAGGCGGCGGAGGCCGGCGAGAAGGCCCTGGCGGCGAGCGGCGTCGACCGCGCCGACATCGGGGTGCTCCTCAACACCTCGGTCTGCCGCGACTATCTCGAGCCGTCGACGGCGAGCATCGTGCACGGCGCGATGGGGCTGCCGCCGGAGGCGGCGAACTTCGACGTCGGCAACGCCTGCCTGGGGTTCGTCAACGGCATGAACGTCGTGGCCTCGATGATCGAGCGCGGCGAGATCGACCACGGCATCGTCGTCAACGCCGAGACGAGCCGGTACACGATGGAGGCGACCATCGACCGGCTGGCCTCGGACGAGGCCGACGAGCGGATGTTCCGCGAGCAGTTCGCGACGCTCACGCTCGGGTCCGGCGCGGTCGCGATGGTGCTGTCGCGGGCCGGGGCGCCCGACCAGGGCCAGCGCTACCTCGGCGGCCTCAGCCGGGCGCTCACGACGCACGCCCACCTGTGCACCGGCACGATCGAGGAGATGCGCACCGACACCAAGGGCCTGCTGCTGGCCGGCCTCGAGATCGCCGCGCTGACCTGGAAGGAGGCCGTGACGGCCTTCGACTGGGACCCGCAGGACATCCACACCTACGTCATCCATCAGGTGAGCAAGGTCCACACCAAGGCGGTCTGCGACACCCTGGGCCTCGACATCGACCGGTTCCCGCTGATCTACCCGACGCACGGCAACATCGGGCCGGCGGGCGTGCCGACCGTGCTGTCGCGCTCGGTCCAGGACGGCACGGTGCAGGCCGGCGACCGGGTCATGCTCATGGGCGTCGGCAGCGGCATCAACGCGGCGGCCGCTGAGATCGCCTGGTGAGCTCCCGATGACCGCGGCGCTCGCGGGGTGGCCGTACGCCGAGCACCGCGTCCGGGTCGGCGGCCACGAGATGGCCTACGTCGACGAGGGCAGCGGGTCGCCGGTGCTGCTCGTGCACGGCAACCCGACCTGGTCCTTCTACTACCGCGCGCTGCTGGCCGCGCTGCCCCCGCTGGGGCTGCGCGCGATCGCCCCGGACCACGTCGGGATGGGCCGCTCGGACAAGCCGGGGCCGCAGGACTACCCGCACACCCTGTCCCGCCGGGTGGCTGACTTCGCCGACTTCGTCGACGGCCTCGGCCTCACCGAGCCGGTGTCGCTCGTCGTCCACGACTGGGGCGGCGCGATCGCGCTGTCCTGGGCGGTCGACAATGTCGACCGGGTCGACCGGCTGGTCGTGCTCAACACCGGGGCCTTCCCGCTGCCGCGCGGCAAGGGCGTCCCGTGGATGCTGCAGGCCGCCCGGCTGCCGGTCGTCGGCGACCTGCTCATCCGGCGGCTCAACGCCTTCAGCCTGGGCGCGGTGGTTCTGGGCACGGGGAGGCCGGTGCTGCCGGCCGAGGCGCGCGCGGGGCTGCTCGCGCCGTACGACGGCCCCGGAGCGCGGGTCGCGGTCAGCCGGTTCGTGCAGGACATCCCGGTGCGGCCGAGCGACCCGGCGTACCCGGTGCTGGCCCGCACCGAGCAGCGGCTGCCGCTGCTGCGTGACAAGCCGGCGCTCGTCTGCTGGGGGATGAAGGACCCGGTGTTCGACGCTCCGGTGCTCGACCACCTGCTGTCGCTGCTGCCGCAGGCCGAGCAGGCCGGGCAGGTGCACCGCTACGCCGACGCCGGCCATTTCGTGCTCGAGGACGCCGCGGACCGGATCGTCCCGCTGGTCACGCGCTTCCTCGACCCGGCCCGTCCCGCGGCATGACCGCCACGCTCGACGGGCTGCTCGCCGCGCAGGCGCAGGAGCGGCCCGACGCGGCCGCGCTCGTGCTGCCCCGCGGACGGGGCTGGCGGACGACGACGTACCGGCAGCTCGACCGCCGGGTCGACGCGCTGGCCGCCGGGCTGCAGGCCGCCGGCGTGCGGCCGGGCATGCGCACCGCCCTGCTGGTCCCGCCGACCGGGGAGTTCTTCGCACTGGCCTTCGCGCTGACGCGGCTGCGCGCCGTGCCGGTGCTCGTCGACCCCGGCATCGGGCGCGACAACGTGCGCGACTGCCTGGCTGAGGCCGCCCCGGAGGCGTTCGTAGGCGTGCCGAAGGCGCACCTGGCCCGGCGACTGCTCGGCTGGGCCGCGAGCGCGCACGTGCTCGTGACCGCCGCGGCCCTGCCCGTGCCCGGGACCCGCGGGCTGCGCCGGGTCGAGCAGGACGGGCGGTGGCGGCTGCCGTTCACCCCGCCGCGGCGGCCGGACGGCTCGCCCGCCTCGATCTTCTTCACGAGCGGCAGCACGGGCCCGCCCAAGGGCGTGGAGCACGGCGACGCGCAGCTCGTGGCCGTGGCCGGGCTGGTCCGCGACCTCTACGGCATGGGACCAGGCGAGGTCAGCCTCGCGACGTTCCCGCCGTTCGCGCTGTTCGGTCCGGTGCTCGGCATGACCACCGTCGTTCCGCGGATGGAGCCGACCCGGCCCGCCGACGTGGTGCCTGCCCGCATCGCGGCGGCGGCCGAGCGCGCCGGCGCGACGGTGATGTTCGGCTCGCCCGCCCTGCTCGACACGCTCAGCCGCGGCGGGGTGCCGATGCCGACGGTGCGGCGGGTGGTGTCGGCCGGCGCGCCGGTGCCGCGCACCGTCCAGCGCCGCACGCTGGCGCTGCTGCAGCCCGGGGCGCAGGTGCACACCCCGTACGGCGCCACCGAGGCGCTGCCCGTCGCCACGATCGGCAGCGACGAGCTGCTGGCGCTGCCCGAGCCGGGGATCTGCGTCGGCCGTCCCGTGCCGGGCGTCGACGTGGCGCTCGTCCGGGTCACCGACGCGCCGCTCGCCGAGCTCACCCCGGACCTGCTCGTCGGGCCGGGTGAGGTCGGCGAGGTCGTCGTGCGCG
This sequence comes from Actinomycetota bacterium, assembly GCA_030773675.1. The sequence goes on along the minus strand of JALYMN010000134.1, from coordinate 7,939 downwards.
GCCCGGTCGTCAGCCCGGCGTACATCGAGCGGCCGGAGGCCACGGCCGCGGCCAAGCTGCTCTGGGACGGTCGGCTGGCGCACCGCATGGGCGACCTGGCTTCCTGGGACGACGAGGGCCGGCTGTGGTTCGCCGGGCGCAAGGCGCACGTCGTGCACACGGCCGACGGGCCGCTCTACAGCGTGCCGTGCGAGGAGGTGTTCAACGCCCACCCGGCGGTGCGGCGGACGGCGCTCGTGCCCGTGGGTCCGCCGCCCGCGAGCACGCCGGTGCTGTGCGTCGAGCCCGAGCCGGGCGTGCGGCCCACGCCGGCGCTGAGCGAGGAGCTGCTGGCGCTGGGCCGGTCGGACCCGCAGACGCGGGCGGTGGCGCACGTGCTCTACCCGCCGGCGTTCCCCGTCGACATCCGGCACAACAGCAAGATTGACCGGCCTCGGCTCGGGCGCTGGGCGGAGCGGCAGCTCGACGGCACCGCGTCGAGTGGGGACCGTCCGTGAGGGTGCTCGTCACCGGCGGCGGGGGCTTCCTCGGCGGAGCTGTGGTCCGCGGCCTGCTCGCCCGCGGCGACGAGGTGGTCAGTGTCGCCCGCGGCGACTACCCGCACCTGCGCGCGCTCGGCGTGCACGCCGTCCGCGGCGACCTGGCCGACGTCGGCACCGCGCTGCGCGCCGCCGAGGGCTGCGACGCGGTCGTGCACGTCGCGGCCAAGGCCGGCATCTGGGGGCCGGACGCGGACTACGAGCGCAGCAACGTCACGGCGACCGCCCAGGTGCTGCGGGCCTGCCGGGAGCACGGCATCGCGCGGCTGGTCCACACCAGCACGCCGAGCGTCGTGCACGGCGGCGCGGACATCCGCGGCGGCGACGAGTCGCTGCCCTACGCCGAGCGCTACGCCTCGGCGTACCCGCGCACCAAGGCGGTCGCCGAGCGTGCGGTGCTCGCCGCGGCCGACGACCGGCTGGGCACGGTCGCGCTGCGCCCGCACCTGGTGTGGGGCCCGGGCGACACACAGCTGGTGCCCCGCGTCCTCGACCGGGCCCGCCGGGGGCGGCTGCGCTTCGTCGGCGGCGGCGACGCGCCCATCGACACGACGTACGTCGACGACGCGGTGGCCGCGCACCTGTGCGCGCTGGACCGGGTGGCCCCCGGTGAGGCGTGCTCCGGCCGGGCGTACTTCGTCACCTCCGGCGACCCCCGTCCGGTCCGCGAGGTCGTCAACGCGATCCTGGCGGCGGCGGGGCTGCCCCCGGAGACCCGCAGCGTGCCCCTGCCCGTGGCCGAGGCCGCCGGCGGGCTGATCGAGCGCGGGTGGCGGCTGCTCGGCCGCGCGGACGAGCCCCCGATGACCCGCTTCCTGGCCCGGCAGCTGGCGACGGCCCACTGGTTCGACCTCACCGCCGCGCGGCGCGACCTCGGCTACGCGCCGCAGGTGGGGCTGGACGAGGGGTTCCGCCGGCTGGCGGCGTCGCTGCGCGAGGCGGCCTGAGCCGCAGCCCGGCGAGCGGACCGAGTCGCCCGGGGGCTCGCGTGGCTGCAGGGCAAACTGCGCACGTGCAGTCAACACCTGATCACGCAATGGCAGGAACCGGCGGAGCAACGTCGAAGACAGCGGGCGTGACCCTGCCCCGTCTCGCTGCTGCTGCCGCCGCCGTCGCCCTCACCGGGCTGGTGGCCGCAGCCCCGTCCCTCGCCACGGCCGCCGTCGACACCCCGACCACCACCGAGGGCTGCATCAGCAGCGTGCCGGAGCCGGACAGCGCGGCTCCTGTGCAGATCTGCTACACGCTGTTCCGCCCGGCCGGCGCCAGCGCCTCGCACCCGGTGCCCGTCGTTCTGCACGGCCACGGCTGGGGCGGGTCGCGGACCACCGACGCCGCCGCGTTCAGTCGCTACCTGGACGACGGCTACGGCGTGCTGTCGTTCGACCAGCGCGGCTTCGGCGAAAGCGGCGGGCTCGCGCACGTGCTCGACCCGGACATCGAGGGCCGCGACGTGATCGGCCTGGTCGACGTGGTCGCCGCGCAGGACTGGGTGCAGAAGGAGCAGGGCCGCGGCAAGCCGGACCCGGTGCTCGGGGCGATCGGCGGCTCCTACGGGGGCGGTTACCAGTTCCTCGGCGCGTTCACCGAGCTGCGCGACACCGGGGCCACGCGCTTCGACGCCCTGGCTCCCGAGATCACCTGGAACGACCTCAAGACCGCCCTCGCGCCGGACGAGGTCTCGCGCTCGACCTGGCAGTCCCTGCTCGCCGCGATCGCGGCGCAGGACGCCGACGAGACCGTGCTGCGCGGCTTCGCCTACGGGGCGGCCACCGGGCTGTGGCCGGGAGAGGGGGACCTGCCCGGCACCGACCTCGACGTGTTCTACGAGGAGAAGGGCCCCCGCTGGCACGTCGAGCAGGGCCGGCGGCTCGACGTCCCGGTGTTGCTCGGGCAGGGCCTCAACGACAACCTGTTCAACGTCAACCAGGGGCTCGCCAACTTCGACACGGCGCTCACGCCGTCCGCCCGCGACCGCAGCATCTTCGTCGGCTACAACGGCGGGCACGTACTGCCCAACGCGCTGCCCCCGGCCGAGTCGGCCAATGGCGACCCCTGCTCGGCCCGGCTCAACAGCGGGTCGGGGGACTTCGCGGCGCTCGCCAAGCGGTTCTTCGACGAGAACCTCAAGGGCCTGCGCACCGGGTTGTCCGGCCATGGGCTCTACCACCTGACGACGGCGGACGCCACGACCTGCCTGACCCTGTCGTCGGTCGCGCCGACGCGCAGCGTGCGGCTCGGCGAGGTGGCCACGACGACCGCCGCCGGCGGACCCGTCCACCACGAGCTCGCCTCGGGCCCGCTGACAGTCGCGGGCGTCGGTCGGGTCGACGCGACGGTGAGCGCAGTGGGGGTGGAGAACAAGGCGTTCTTCGCCCTGTCCACCGGCACCTCCCCGGCCGACGCGAAGGTCGTGCAGAACAACATGATGCCGCTGCGCGAGGAGCAGCCGCTGCTGGGCAGCGCCCGCTCGGTCGAACTGCCCGGCATCGCCGTCCGCGTGCCGGAGGGGGAGAAGCTGTACCTGACGGTGTCGCCGGTGTCCGACATGTCGGCCGCCGCCGGCTCGCGTACGCCCGGGGCGTTCGTGCTCCGCGACACCGTCGTCCAGGTGCCGGTGATGGAGGACGCCGTGGAGGACGCCACGGTGCGGTGAGGCGGGCGCGGACTGCGCCTCCCTGCCACGGGACCGGTCCTCCTCCGCGCGGACATGCCCACGAGGGGGAGGGGCAGAATGGAAAGCGTGCTTACCGCTTCCGAGTCCCGACTGGGGACCACGCTCCAGCTCGCCGCGGCGCTGCTCGGAACGGAGATCACGACGTTCAACCGGGTCGACGGCGACGTCCTCACCGTCGTCGCGACCCGGGGCCGGCTGCCCGGGATGGTGCCGGGGGCCGCGGTGCCGCTCTCGGACACCTTCTGCGGACGGGCGATGGCGGGCGCGCCGGCGGTGGTGAGCGACGCCGACGCGGAACCGGCGCACGCCGACACCCCCGCGCGCAGGGCGCTCGGCGTGCGCACCTACGTCGGGCTGCAGGTGCGCGGCCGCGACGACCGGCTGGTCGGCACGCTCTGCGGGTTCGACCGCAAGCCGGTCACAGTGCCGGAACGGGCGCTGCGCGCGCTGCGCGAGCTCGCCGACGACCTCGGCCGGCAGGTCGAGGACCTCGGCGCCCTCGACGTCGTCGTCCTGCGGCACGCCGCCGGCTACGCCGTCGCCGGGGTCGCACCCGAGGACAACGCCGAGGCGCTCGCCGGTCTCGTCGACGAGGCGCCCCGTCCCGCGCCGGTGCACCAGGAGGAGTGGCTGCGCGACACGGTCCAGCGGCTCGAGTGCGCGCTGCAGCAGCGCGTCATCGTGGAGCAGCAGGTGGGCGCGGCCGCGGAGCGCTGGCACGTGCCACCGGCCGAGGCCCTGCGCCGGCTGCGCGCGGAGCAGGGCGACGTGCCGGGCCGCCTGGGGACCGGACCGGCCACCGGTGGGGGGACGGCCGCCTGACGCTCTCCGACCGGAGCTCCGTCCTGGACACGCGAGGCGTGCGACGACGCCCCTCTGGGAGCCTCTGCGCGAGCGAGGTCCCCGGGGTGGACGTGCGAGGACCGGTCCCAGGAGGTGCGGCATGAGGCGGGCCGTCGAGCTGTTGGGCATCTTCCGCGTGCTGTTCATGGCGGGTGCGACGACCTTCGGCGGGTTGTGGGCCGCGGCCGACCGCCCGGCCGCTGGACCTCACGGTGCTCGAGGTGCTGAGCGTGACGGTCGTCGCCGTGGTCGTCGCCTGGCGCGACGTCGAGCCGCTGAAGGTCGTGCTCGGGGCACTGGCCGTCGGCCTGCTGTGGTCTGCGGTGGCGGCCTGACGCGCGTCACGCTGCCAACCCGCCCCGGGGGACCGGCACGGAGCACAGTCAGCGCACGGGTGTCCGACCGGTGGCCCGTCCGCGGTGGCAGGGCAGTGTCCTGCCCGCCGGCCCGGCTGCTTGGCTGTCCGGCGTGACCCCACCGTGCGCGTCGAGCTGGCAGGTGTGGACGGCGCTGTGGCTGGTCTACGTCGTGTGGGGTTCGACGTACCTGGCGATCGCCTACGTCGTCGACACGGTCCCGCCGCTCGTCGGGATGGGCCTGCGCTTCGGCGCCGCGGCAGCGCTGCTGGCCACCTATGTCGTCGTCCGTCGCGGACCGGCGGCGCTGCGGGTCACACCGCAGCAGCTGCGCTCCGCCACGGTGGTCGGGCTCCTGCTGCTGCTCGGCGGCAACGGGCTCGTCGCGGTGGCCGAGGCCGCCGAGCTGCCGTCCGGGCTCGCTGCGCTGCTGGTCGCGGCCATCCCGCTGTGGGTGGTCCTGCTGCGCTGGCTCGCGGACGACCGGCCCTCGGCGGTGACGGTCGGCGGGGTGGCGCTGGGCTTCGTCGGCCTCGCGGTCCTGCTCCTGCCCGGAGCGCGTCCGGACGGCGTCGCCGGCCTCGCCGTCGCGACCGTGCTGCTCGGGGCGCTGCTGTGGTCGGTCGGGTCGTTCTACGCCACCCGCGCTCAGCTGCCGGAGGACGGGCTGGTGACGACGACGCTCGAGATGGCGGCCGGGTCGGTCGGGCTGCTCGTCGTCGGGTTGTCGCGGGGTGAGCGCCTGGACGTCTCCGAGGTCTCGACGTCGAGCTGGCTGGCGCTGGGCTACCTCGTCGTGTTCGGATCCCTCGTCGCGTTCACCGCGTACGCGTGGCTGCTCACCGCGGCGCCGGTCTCGCAGGTGAGCACCTACGCCTACGTCAACCCCGTCGTCGCGGTCGCCCTCGGGGCGGTGCTGCGCGGTGAGGACGTGACGGGCCTGACGCTCGTCGGCGGCGCGGTCACCGTCCTGGCGGTCGCCGTCGTCGTCCGCGAGGAGGGCCGGCGGCGCGCCGCGGAGCGCGCGGGGGACGCCTCGGTCGATCAGGTGGAGGCCGGCAGGACGGCCGTGCGACGATAGCCTGCGGCATGCAGGCCGAGCGCCGGGGTGTGCCGCGAGCCGCGTAGTGACCGCGCACGTGATCAGCCCGGACGTGGCTCTCCACCCGGCTCAGGTGAGGTCGTCGTCCGCGCCGAGCACCAGCTCCTGGCTCCGACGCTGCTCCGCTCGCAGACGCTCTCGCTCCTCACCGTGCGGTCGGCCGGGGCGAGCTGACGGAGGACGCCGAACGGCGGCTCGACCACGTGCGGAAGCTCCGTGTCCGCCTCCTCGCGACCGCGTCCTGCGGCCGTCCCGGAGGGTCGCGGACCAGCTCGGTGGGCCGGACACGTTCGACGCCGAGCACGCGGCCTGACCCAGCTGCACGCCGACGCCTTCATCACGCTCGACGAGCGGCTGGCGCAAATGCTCGACGACCGCGAGAGAGGCGCCTCTGTCCTCGCCCCACAGCTTGAACGCGACGCCCAGCCCGTCGCCGAGGTCGGCGACGCGGCCCTCCCCGGGCCGGACGACGGTCGACGCCCGCGGGTGCACGCTCTCCTGGTCCACGCGGTGAGTCGCGCGGCGGTCTGTCCTCACACGATCTCCACATCGCGTCCCCGCGCACGCCACACAGCCGCTCCTACGCTCGCGCCGTGCCGCAGCCCCCGCTGATCCTCGTCGTCGAGGACGAGCCGACGCTCGCCTCCGCCGTAGCCGCGCGGCTGGCCGCGGAGGACTTCGCCGTCCAGGTCGTGCACGACGGCCAGGCCGCGCTGGACGCCGCCGAGGCCTCGCCCCCCGACCTCGTCGTGCTCGACCTCATGCTCCCGAGGCTCGACGGGTTCGAGGTGTGCCGGCGCCTCCAGGCCCGGCGGCCTGTGCCCGTGCTCATGCTGACTGCGCGCGGGGAGGAGGCCGACCGCGTCATCGGGCTCGGCGTCGGCGCCGACGACTACCTCACCAGCCGTTCGGGATGCGCGAGCTCGTCGCGCGGGTCCGCGCCTTGCTGCGACGGGTCGAGCGCGCCCGCGAGCTCGCCGCGGCCGATCGGGCCGCCGTGCCGCTCGACCTCGGCGCGCTGCGGGTCGACCGGGCCACCCGCCGGGTGTCGCGGGACGGGGCGGAGGTGCACCTCACCCCGACCGAGTTCGACCTCCTCGTCTGCCTCGGCGCGCGGCCGGGCCAGGTGCTCACGCGGGAGCACCTGCTGGCGCGGGTCTGGGACTGGCCCGACGCGTCCGGGACCCGAGCCGTGGACAGCTGTGTGAAGACGCTGCGGCGCAAGCTCGGTGCGGAGCTGATCCGCACGGTCCACGGCGTGGGCTACGCGCTGGAGGTCCCTGGTGAATGACCTGCGCCCCCTCGACCGGTTGCGTTCGATCAAGGTCAAGCTCGGTCTGCTGGTCGTGGCGTCGTGCGCCGCGACCGCGCTCGTTGCGTACTACGGGCTGGTCGTGCTGGGGTGGTGGCCGCGCTACACGCTGCCTGTCGCGGTGCTGCTCGCCCTCGCCGTGACCCAGCTGCTCGCGCACGGGATGACCTCGCCGCTGCGCGAGCTGACGGCGGCGGCGCGTGAGATGGCCCGGGGCGACCGCGGCCGGCGCGTCACGGCGACGAGCCGGGACGAGGTCGGTGAGGCCGCGCGGGCCTTCAACCGCATGGCCGAGGACCTCGAGCACGTGGACCGCCAGCGCCGCGAGCTCGTCGCCAACGTGAGCCACGAGCTGCGCACGCCGGTCGCCGCCCTGCGAGCGGTCCTGGAGAACGTCGTCGACGGCGTGACCCCCGCCGACGCGACGACGCTGCGTGCCGCCCTCGCGCAGGTGCAGCGGCTCGGCGACCTGGTGGGCGAGCTGCTCGACCTGTCCCGCGTGGACGCCGGACAGGTGCCCCTGCAGCGGCGCGAGGTGCCGCTCGCCGGGCTCGTCGAGGCCGCCGTCGCCGAGGCCCGGCTCGCGGGTCGCGCCGTGACGTACGACGTCCGCGTCGACCCGCCCGACGCGACCGTCTGCGCCGACCCGGCCCGGCTGCACCAGGTGGTCGCGAACCTCCTCGACAACGCCTGCCGGCACAGCCCGCCGCGCGGCGTCGTCGCCGTGCGCGCCTCGGTCGGCGACGGCTGCGCGCGGCTGTCGGTCCGCGACGAGGGGCCGGGCATCCCGCGCCCCGAGCGCGAGGCCGTGTTCGAGCGGTTCACCAGGGGCGGGACGTCGGCCCCGCACGACGGCGGCACCGGGCTCGGGCTCGCCATCGCCCGCTGGGCGGTGGACCTGCACGGCGGGCGCATCGCCGTCGCTGATACCGACCGGGGCTGCCGGATCGACGTCGAGATCCCGAGGGGGAGCGCGTGACCACGACGCAGTCGGCACCGCCGCCGCCCGCTCCCGCTCCGGTCCGACGGGTGTGGCCCGGACCCCCCGTGCCGGTGCGCGCCGCGATGCTTGCAGCCGCCGGGGCGGCGGGCGCGGTCGCCGCCTCGCCC
>JALYMN010000133.1 GCA_030773675.1 Actinomycetota bacterium | reverse complement strand
CGCTGCCACGATCCTGGCGCTGTGCCCAGCGGCGCCAGCCGGCGCAGTCGAAGAGCAGCAGACCTGCTCCGACGCCGCTGCGACCCTCGTCGAGAACGGCCCCCACCCTCTCGCTGCGCAGGAGTTGCGGCTTTTCTGCTCCGCTGCGACCTAGCGTTGTCGCGCCGCTTGTGCGGTCGACTGGCTCACGCGGGAGCCCTCAGCTGGGTTCAGGCCGTGGGCACGAGCACGCCCCACTCGGCGAGCCGCTCCTCGACCTCCTCGCGCGACGCGTCGTACAGCACGGCCAGCGAGCGCAGGTCGTCTGCGCGCAGCGAGAGCACGCGTCCGTTGTAGTCACCGCGCTCGTTCTGGATGCGTCGCGCGTACCGGGCCAGGGGCTGGCGCTGCTCGTCGGGGACGCGCTGGATCTGCTCGAGGTCGATGACCAAGCTGGCCCCCTCCTCGGATGCCTGAGCGTTTCGGGGCTGGGGCAGCAGCGCGGTGATGGGGACGCGGTAGAACGCCGCGAGCTCGGACAACCGTTGGGCCGTGAGGGCGCGGTCGCCGCGCTCGTAGCTGCCGACGACGACGGCCTTCCACCGGCCTTGTGACTTGGCCTCGACGCCGTGCAGGGACAGGCCCTGCTGGACGCGGATCTGCCGGAGCCTGGCGCCGAGCGCCTGGGCGTAGTCGCTCAACGTCTCCCTCTCGCGCCGCAGCACCCTGGTGGCCGCGTCGCGGGAGAGATCGTTGAGGAAGCTGCTGGTGTTACCGTCGCCGGCAGGTGCGCGGATCGACATCTCGTGCTGGAGGAACGTCACGTGCCTGTCCTACCGCGGAGCGGAGGCTCGCAGGGACGCCAGCCGGCCTCGTAGGTCACGCTGATCCCGAGCGTGTCGGTCCACAGCCAACCCCAGCGCAGCTGCACGAACACGCGAGGGTCCGCGGCGAGCGCGTCGCCGTGCCCGGCCATGTCGTGGTGCCGCAGGTGCAGCACGCTGCCGTCGTCGGTGCGCACGTCCAGCCTGTCGTCGTGCAGCCGGACGACCGTGCCGTAGACGCCCTCCGGGTCCTGGGTGGCGTGCCGCATCGGGATCCAGTGGCTGTGGTGTCCGCTTGAGTTCAAGGCGCAGTCCGGGCCGGGCGAGGGCGCGCCGGTGCGGTCATCGCGCAGCGGCGGGGCGGGCGGCGCCGGCGGCGCGTTCAGCGGCTCCAGCCGAAACGCACGGGCCATCACCGGCCGCCGACGCAGGTGAGGGGCAACGGGGAGCGCATGAGCAGCCTCCGGGGTCGTCTCGACGGACCCCGGTACGGCATCGCCCGGTGATCGAACTGAAGCCGCCGCTGTCGGACCACGATTTGCAGCCGCGGCGGCAGGCGCTGCGAGAGTAGAGCGGGCAACCCCGCTGCACGTCACCCCATGTGGGGAACGTCGCCGTCCGGGCAGCGCCACACGACCGCCTCCGCAGAGTTGGCGTTCAGTGGCTCAGACGCCTCGCACCGCGATCGTCCGGTTCGGGCAGGCCTCCGCGAAGCGGAGCAGCGCGGCGCGCTCCCGGCTGTCGACGCTGAGCCGCCACCGGTGCTTCGCCGCCGTGCAGACCTCGATGTAGCGGCAGAGGTTCGCGGGCGACTGCCGGTTGTCGGGTCCGCCGTTCCCCTTGGACTGGTTCACCGCCGACGGCATGCCGTTGAGAAGCGCCCAAGCGGCCGGGAGGGCGGCTGCCGGGTGACCTGCCTCGGCGGACACCGGCGCCGGCCTTGCCGTCGCATTACCAGGAGCAAGGCGTCGCGGCGGGACGACGACGCCCTCGACCGGCACCTACTCGCTCGCGCGCTACTTGCCTCGGCCCCACGGGGCTCCCCAGCATGCGGCGTAGGGATGGCAGCATGGTCGCATGCTGACGGGGCCGAAGGACGTGCAGGTGGGGCTCAACATCGGTGTGGTCCAGGTCAGCGGGACATGGCAGCCCAATGAAACAGAGCGGCGAGCTGCCTGGGAACTGTACGTCGAACTGCTGACCCGCGTCAGCGTCGTCCCGCTGGCGCAAGACCAGGGTTTGCTCCGTGAGGCCCTGAGTAGTCTCTACTCGCTCTTCGGGGCCACACGGGAGATCCTGCGCACGCATGGGCCCGAGGTGGCGGAGCCGAAGCAGAACGGGGAGTACAACTTTGGTTTCCTCGCCGTCGCCATGCTCAACTCGATACTACGGCCCCTGCTGGCTCATTGGCACCCAGAACTTGAGGATTGGGAGGCCCAAAGGCCGCCAACCTCGTCGAGGCGGGCGCACGAACTCGACTGGGATCAGGCCGCGCAGTTGCGCGAAGCGTTGGAAGATACGCGCGTCGAACTCAGCGGCTTCGCCAGTATTCTAGCCCGGGCCTGCGGCGTCCCTAACCTGCAGGACGCCGTACCGAGGGCCAACAGCTGATCCGATCGCAATGCAAGCGCTCCCGTCCGGCTTCCGCGACCATGCGTTAGGGCACGCGCCGGCAGTGACGGGAGTAGGCGCACCTATCGCCGCCGAGGATGGGCGGCAACTTGTGGGTGTACCGCCATGACCCGCCTGCCCGGCAAAGTTGCAACTACAACTGTGCCGGGCAAGGCCGTCTCGCCGCTGTGACGGGGCCGCTCGTCCCCGCATCACGTGCTTCCAGCAGTCCGGCCGTGCACATCTTCCGCGCGTTCGTTGCCTTGATGGTGCTCTGCTTCAACTGGCTGCGAGCAACTGCGGCGGGTGGACAGCGAAGTTGCGCCTGATACTAGTCCGGCGGACCAATCTTCGACGACGTGGCCCTCCAAATTTGGAACATCGCACGTTCATAGCCTGAACCGTCGCCCGGGACTAGCCAAACGCCTTCGAGGTGGCTAGCGTGCGTCCTCTAGGCGTCAAAGCGACATCATGACCTTGAGGAGAGACATGAGGCGGGCCTTCCTGTGCCACTCCTCTGACGACAAGGAGTACGTGCGCGTCCTGGCGAGTAGACTCACCAGAGCCAGGGTCGTATTCGACGAACTGGCCTTCCAACCGGGCCAAGACTTCAGGAACGAAATTCGTAAGCACCTGTCGGCGTCCGGCCTGTTCGTGTTCATTGCCTCGCGTTCTGCGCTGGACTCAGCCTGGTGCCGCTTCGAGTTAGATGAGGCAGAACTCAGAGCGATGAGTGGGGGGATTCAGGGGCAACTCTCGCTGATCATTGACCACAGCATCGCTTACGCCGATCTGCCTGCCTGGTTAAGCAGGTCCCCGCGCTTTGATCCAGACGCGCCCATCGCAGGCCGCGCGCGACATTGAGCACGCACTGTTGAATCTGTCGCCGCGGGAGGAGTGGCGGCCGCTAGTTGGGCGCGAGGCGGAACTTGGACGGTTTCGGGAGCTCCTCTATCCGCAAGGTAAGGACACGCCACACCTGTTGGCGGCACACGGATTGCCGGGGATCGGACGCCGGTCGTTACTCGAGAGGGCGGTCTTCGACAGCCTGGACCTCGCACTCGGTCCTTACTTCCACATTGACGCGGCGCAGCGACTCGAGGACTTCTACCTGTTTCTGCTGGACGAGACTAGCGATCTCGAGACAAGGCGTCGCATGGCGGATGAACTTGAAGGCTTCAGGGCGCTGGATCAGCAGCAGAAGGTCAAGGAGACGCTCCATCGGCTGGACGTGCTCTGTGAGGGACGGACGATTCCGTGCTTGGTAGATAGCGGGGGACTTCTAGAGGCGGACGGCACATACATCGAGCCGTGGCGGTCGGTCGTTGCTGACTTCGTCCTAGCCCCGGTGTTTCAGCAAGCTGCTGCTGATGGGCTGATGTTGCTGTGTGATGTTGCTCTGGCGGTTGGGCTCCTGGTCGTGGGTG
>JALYMN010000132.1 GCA_030773675.1 Actinomycetota bacterium | reverse complement strand
TACCGACGATCTGCTTGCCTGCGTACTGTTCGCTCACAGGGGCCTCCTTCGTCGTGGGACGTGAGCACCCCGAGCCTTCTCGGGACGTCACGGGGGAGCGAGGCCCCGCTCCTTCATCGCATCAGGCCTTTGCGACCGGCTGCCCCGGGCTCGCGGACGCCGGCGCGGAGGAGGCGGCCAGCGACGTCGGCGCGCTCTTGCCCCTGCCTCCGGTCGTAGTGTCGCGCTTCTCCTTGATCTTCGCCTTCTTGCCGCGGAGCTCGCGCAGGTAGTAGAGCTTGGCCCGCCGGACGTCGCCCCGGGTGACGACCTTGATCTCCTCGATGATCGGGGTGTGCACGGGGAACGTGCGCTCCACGCCGACGCCGAAGCTCACCTTGCGGATCGTGAAGGTCTCGCGGACGCCGCCGCCCTGGCGGCGGATCACCACGCCCTGGAAGCGCTGCACGCGGGAGCGGTTGCCCTCGACCACGCGGACGCCGACGTCGAGCGTGTCGCCGGGCCGGAACTCCGGGATGTCCGTGCGGAGCTGGCGGGCGTCGAGCTCGTCGAGGGTGTGCATGTGCAGCCTGTCCTTCGGGGCGTGCAGCAGCGCACGCCGGGGGTTCTCGGGGGACTGCGGGCGAGCAGGGCTGCGCCGCAACAGCCCTCTACTCTGCCACAGCCGTCCCGGACGGGTCGAGCGCTGCAGGCCCCCCGACCTCGTCCGCGAGCACCGCGCGGTCGCGCTCGTCGAGCAGCGGCTCCAGCGCCGGCAGCAGGTCCGGCCGCAGCCGCGCGGTGCGCCGTAGCCCCTCGTCGCGGCGCCACCGGGCGATGCGGGCGTGGTCGCCGGACAGCAGCACGGGCGGCACCTCGAGGTCGCGCCACACCGGCGGCCGGGTGTACGCCGGCGCCTCGAGCAGCCCGTCGCTGAAGGAGTCCTGCTCGTGCGAGACGCGGTTGCCGAGCACGCCGGGCAGCAGCCGCGCGACCGCCTCCACCACGACGAGGACGGCCACCTCCCCTCCGGCGAGCACGTAGTCGCCGAGCGACACCTCGTCGACCGGCATCCGGCGGCGCGCGTCGTCGACGAAGCGCCCGTCGATGCCTTCGTAGCGCCCGCACGCGAAGGCGAGCCACGGCTCGCCGGCCAGCTCGCGCGCGAGCGCCTGGCTGAACGGCCGGCCTGCGGGCGTGGGCACGACCAGCCGCGGCGCCGGAGCCGGCCCGCCGCGCGACAGCACGGCGTCCAGCGCCGCCGCCCAGGGCTCAGGCTTCATCACCATGCCGGCACCCCCGCCGTAGGGGGTGTCGTCGACCGTGCGGTGCACGTCGGAGGTGAAGGCCCGCGGGTCGGTGGTGCGCACGTCGAGCAGCCCGCCCGTCCGTGCCTTGCCGACGAGGGAGAGGTCGAGCGGCGCGAGGTACTGCGGGAACAGCGTGAGGACGTCGACAAGCACGGACGTCAGCCCTCGCCCGGCGCCGGGTCCTCGTCGAGCTCGAGCAGCCCGGGCGGGGGCGTGAGCACCAGCCGGCCGCCGGCCAGGTCGACGACCGGGACCACGGCGGCGACGAACGGCACCAGCGCCTCGCTCCCGGACCCCTGCCGTACGGCGAGCACGTCGCCGTGCGGCAGGTGCAGCACCTCGGCGACGGTGCCGACGGGCGTGCCGTCCTCGAGCTCGACGGCGAGGTCGAGGAGCTGCGCGTCGAGGAACACCTCGGGGTCGTCCGGCAGCGGAAGCGTGGCCGCGTCGACCTGCAGCAGCGTGTCGCGCAGCCGCTCCGCGGCGGTGCGGTCCGGCACGCCCTCGAACAGCACGACGAGCCGGCCGTTCTGGTAGCGGCTGCCGGCCACCGTGAGCGGGCCGCGCTCCCGCGGGTCGGTGAGCAGCACGCTGCCGTCGGCGAAGCGCTCGTCGGGAACGTCGGTGCGCACCTCGACGGTCACCTCGCCGCGCAGCCCCTGCGGCCTGCCGATCCGCCCGCAGACGAGCAGCTGCAAGGCCACGGCCGGGGCCACCGGGCCCGGGGCGGCTGCCTTGGCGGCGGCCTGCTCGGGACCGCGGGCAGGCCGGGAGCGGCTCCCGGCCACCCGCCGCGGCACGTCGCCCGCCGTCCGACGCCGCTAGACCGCGTCGGTGTCGACCACGTCGACACGGACGCCGCGCCCGCCGAGGGCGGTGACGACCGTGCGCAGTGCACGGGCGGTGCGCCCGTTGCGCCCGATGACCTTGCCCAGGTCGTCGGGGTGGACCCGCACCTCGAGCGTGCGGCCGCGCCGGTTGCTGACCATGTCGACGGTGACGTCGTCCGGGTTGTCGACGATGCCCTTGACGAGGTGCTCGAGAGCCGCCTCGAGCACTACTCGCTCGCGGGAGCGGGCGCGGCCGTCGTCGGCTGGTCGGCCGGCGGCGCGGCGTGGCCGGCCGGGGCCTGGTCGTCGTTGGCGACGGCGCGCGGCGCGGCCTTCTTCTTCGGCGTGGTGGCGCCCCCACCGCCCTCGACGCTCTCGCGGGCCGCGGCCTCGAAGACCGCCTTCTTGTCGAGCTTGGGCTCGGCCACCTGCATCGGCGCCGGCGCCGGCTCGCCCTTGAAGCGCTGCCAGTCGCCGGTGACCTTGAGGAGGCGCTCGACTGGCTCGGTCGGCTGCGCCCCGACGCCCAGCCAGTACGAGGCGCGGCCGGCGTCGACCTCGATGAACGAGGGTGTCTCCTTGGGGTGGTACTTGCCGATCGTCTCGATGACCCGGCCGTCACGCTTGGTCCGCGCGTCGGCGACGACGATCCGGTAGTACGGGGCGCGCATCTTGCCCAGGCGCATGAGCTTGATCTTGACTGCCACGGTCTCTGACTGCTCCGACATGAGGAAGGGGTGAGCGGCCGGACCCGGTGGGGCGACGCGCCGGCCTGCTCGGGATGACACGCCGGGGACGGGTAGAGGGCCGTGCCCCGGCGGTGGCTCGCCGGACAGTCTGCCAGAACCGCCGACCGGACCGCCACGTCCGCCCGCTCGCCAGGGCTGTCGACGCGCCGGCTCAGCGGTGCGCCCTCCGCTCCCGCACCTTGCGCCGCACCGCGGCCGGCAGCGGGTCGACGAGCACGCCGCGCTCGTCGAGCCGGCGCTGCCGCAGCGCCCGGCGGTGGGCAAACACCCGCTGCAGGCCGAGCGCCCACAGCACGTACTGCAGACAGAACGCGACCTTGAAGTCGGCGAGGTCGTACGCGGGGCCGCCGTCGCCGAGCAGGTCAAGCACGAGGCCGACGGCGAGCACGAGCGCGAGCGCGGCGACGAAACCGCCGACGTTGACGATGCCGGTGGCGCTGCCGAGCCGGTCGGGCGGGTTGTCGGTGCGCGCGTAGTCGAAGCCGAGCAGCGAGCCCGGCCCGTTGGTGGCGAGGGCGAGCACCAGGACGACGAGCAGCCACAGCGGGGCACGCCCGGGCCAGGCCAGCACGGCGGTCCAGGCCGCGGCACTCACGGCGACGACGGTCAGCACGAGCGCGGAGCGGCGGAACGGCCAGCGGCCGGCGAGCGCACCGACCACCGGCCCGACGAGCGCGCTGGCCACCACCAGCAGGCTGAGCAGCAGCCCGGCGACGGCGGGCCGCAGGCCCTGGCCGGCGACGAGGAACGGGTAGCCCCAGAGCAGGCCGAACACGGTGGCGCTGAACTGGGTCACGAAGTGGGCCCACAGGCCCAGCCGCGTGCCGGGCTCGGCCCAGGCGTCGCGCAGCCGGGCGCGCACCTGAGCGAGCCCCGGAG
>JALYMN010000131.1 GCA_030773675.1 Actinomycetota bacterium | reverse complement strand
GATCCAGGTCAACGAGCGACTGCCCCTTACGTTGGTCCCGTGCGTGCTGCCCTGTACTGCCGGATCAGCCGTGACGACGCCGGGGACGGGCTGGGCGTCGAGCGGCAGGAGCAGGACTGTCGCGCGTTGGCGGCGCGCCGCGGCTGGGAGGTCGTCACCTGCTTCGTTGACAACGACCTGTCCGCCTTCTCGGGCAGAACCCGCCCTGGGTACCAGCGCCTCCTGCAGGCGATCCAGGCCGGGCTCGTCGACGTGGTGCTGGCCTGGGCCCCCGAGCGCCTGCACCGCTCGCCCCGGGAGCTCGAGGACTTCCTGGAACTCATCGAGCGCACCGGCACGGGCGTGGAGACGATCAAAGCGGGAGTGTGGGACGTCTCCACGAGCCACGGACGGCTGGTCGCCCGCATGCTGGGCGCTGTGAGCCGGGCGGAGAGCGAGCGCACAGGCGAGCGGGTTAGCCGCGCCCATCAGCAGGCCAAGCAGCGGGGCCTGTGGCGCGGGCCCATCCCCTACGGGCTACGGCCGTCAGCCACCCCGGGCTGCCCGGAGCCCGACCCCGAGCAAGCGGACGTCGTGGCCGACATCTACGAGCGACTGCTGCGCGGCGACGCACTCACCCGCATCGCGCAGGACCTCAACGACCGGGGGGTGCTGCCTCGCCGAGGCAAGTTGTGGACCCACACCGGCATCGACCGGCTCATCTCGTCCCCCGCCCTCGGCGGCCTCATCGAGGTCGACGGCGAACTGAGGCGGGCCGCCTTCAGCGGGGTGGTGGAGGCTGAGGTCTGGCGCGAGGCGCGCGCTGCACTGCGCCGACGCCCTCGGGGCGAGTCCCGTCGACCGCGCGAGAAACTCACACTGCTCGGTGGAATCATGACCTGCGCGCAGCACGGCTCGGTGTGCGTGGGAGGCAGCGCGGCCCACGCATCGACCTACGTTGTCGGCGGACGACCTCACATGTCGCTCCGCGTACGGCCTGACGTGTAGGTCGGTCCTCGGCGAGTTGTCGTCCTTCTCGCCTTGAGCAAGATCACCCTTCGGTTCGTCCACCGCCAAGTAGACGAGCCCGAGGGTGACCACTGCTCATGATCCTGGATGCGGAGTCCTGGATGAACATCCGTCGTTTCCATGTGTTGCACGAGGCCGGCGTCAGCTATGCCGAGATCGCCAGGGAGTGCGGTGTCGACTGGCGCACGGTTCGGAAGTACCTGCAGCAGGACGGGGTGACGCTGCCGCCTCGAGCGCCGTCCCGAGTCGGCACGCAGCCGCAGAAGATCACACCGTTCGCGGGGGTGATCGACAGCTGGTTGCGGGCTGACCTCACCCTTCGGGGCACCGTGGTGCATGAGCGGCTGGTCGCCGAGTACGGCTTCACCGGCAACTATCAGCGGGTCAAGGTCTACCTGCAGCAGGCCCGCGGGCGGATCGCGGTCGAGCTCGCCGAGCGCGATGACAACCCTCTCGTCGGGTTGCACCGCCGGTTCGAGGTGGTGCCCGGCGCCCAGGCTCAGGTGGACTGGGGCGAGGAGGGTGATCTGCTGGCACACGCCGGCATCGGCACCGTCTACTCGTTCCACATGACGTTGTCCTACTCCCGCGACCCGTTCACCTGCTTCGTCACCTCGATGGACCTGGCGTCGTTCTTCGACTGCCACCGCCGGACGTTCGCGCACTTCGGCGGGGTGCCCGGGGCGGTGGTCTATGACCGGACTAAGACGGTGGTGAAGCGGCACGTCGCGCCGGGCGTGGCGGTGCCGCTGCATCCCGAGGCCGCCGCGTTCGCCGACCACTACGGCTTCGGCATCGACGTGCTGGCCGCCTACCGGCCGACCGGCAAGGGCCGGGTCGAGCGTCAGGTCAAGATCGTGCGGGACCACGTGCTGGCCGGCCGCGGCTTCGACAGCCTTGAGGAGCTCAACGCCGCGTTCACCGGCTGGTTGCCGATCCGCCGCGCCCAGGTGCACCGCACCCACGGCGAGGTCATCGCCCGTCGGGCCGAGGCCGACCGGGCCGCGTTGCGCGCGCTGCCCGCCACCCCGTATCTGGTCACCGACCGGCACCTGCGGGTGGTCGGCAAGGACTGCCTGATCAGCTTCGACGCCTCGCTCTACTCCGTGCCGGCCCGGCGGGTGCGCGCCGGGCAGCGGGTCGAGGTGCGGGTCACCCCGGCCCTGGTCGAGATCCACCAGCTCACCCGCGACAGCGGCGCGCCGACCGCCGGAACGCTGCTGGCCTGCCACCCGCGGGCGCCGCGCCGCGGATCGTGGATGATCAGCGAGCAGCACTGGGACGGCCTGCCCGACGGCACCCGCCGCGCCACCACCGTCGAGCCGCCCACCGAACGCGCGCCGCAAGCCGGCGAGGCCGCGCCGAACCCGCTCGCGGCGTTACTGGCCGGCAACCACGCCGCCCGCACCGCGGTCAGCCGCCGATCGCTGGACGTCTACGACAGCCTCGCGACACCCAACAGGACCGGCAACAGGCCCGCCGGCAGGACCGGACGGTGAACGTCATCCTGGACGGCCACGCCGCCGACGACCTCGCCGCGCTGCTCGGCCTGCTGGAGGACTGGCTGCTGCACGCCGGCAACGACATCCGGCACGATCTCGCGCTGTTCAGCTTCCCCGCTGACGGCCACCCCGACCTGGCCGTGCAACACCTCATCGACCAACTCGGCCGCACCAGCGTCGTGCTGCGCCGACAGCTCGACCCGGCCGGCGGAGACCGGCGATGAGCGAGCTGATCCTCCAGCGGATCCGGGCGCACGCCGCCAAACTCGGCCTGACCCACCTGGTCGACTCCGCCGAGCTGCTGCTCACCCGCGCCGAGACCGAGCAGCTGGGCTACCTGCAACTGCTCGACCTCGTGCTCGAAGAAGAAGTCGGACAACGTGAGGGACGGCGGTTCCGCAACGCGCTGAACCTGTCCGGCCTCCCGCACCGCAAGACGCTGGCCGAGTTCGACTTCGCGTTCCAACCCGATCTGGACGCCCGCAAGGTCCGCGACCTGGCCAGCCTCACCTTCATCGCCGACAAGAGCAACGTCGTGTTCCTCGGCCCGCCCGGCGTCGGCAAGACCATGCTCGCCGTCGCCCTAGCCGTCGCCGCCTGCCAAGCCGGCTACTCGATCTACTACACGACGCTGGACGACCTCATCCGCCAACTCCAGCTCGCCGAGCCCGCCGGCCGCTACCCCAAGAAACTGCAGACATACCTACGGCCCTCCGTCCTCGTCGTTGACGAAGTCGGCTACCTCCCGCTGTCCCGGAGCCAGGCCAACATGGTCTTCCAACTCATCAGCCGCCGCTACGAACGCGGCAGCACCATCATCACCAGCAACAAGAGCTTCGCCGAATGGGGGCAAGTCCTGGGCGACGACGTCCTCGCCACCGCCATCCTTGACCGGCTCCTGCACCACTGCCACGTCATCGCCATCAACGGCCCCAGCTACCGGCTCAAAGATCGCGTGTCACTACCGAACGGAGGACCATCCATGCCATGATCCTCACGCCGAGGACCGACACGTCAGGTCGTACCTGAACCGACATGTGAGGTCGTCCGCCGACATACGTCGCCGGCGGCCCCGGCAAGTGCCACGTCAGCATCACGCGGGCCGCCGCCGACCAACTGGTCACCGAGGTAGTACTGCGACGACTCGCGCAGCCCGACGCCGCCAACCTCATCCAGCCACCTCAGAACCAGGACAACACCGCTGAGATCGCTGAGCTACGGCAGCGCCGCGACGAGCTCGCCGATCTGGTCGGCGACGGCCTGCTCACCGCCTCCAACGCCCGGCCGCGCTTGGCCGCCATCGCCGAGCGGTTGGCCCAGCTGGAGGCGGAAGCTCTGCCCGCGAAGATAGACGCCCAGGTGCTGCTCGACCCTCGAAAGACGTGGGAGGCGTGGACCATGCCCCAGCGCCGCGAGGCCCTGCGCCTGCTGCTGGAGAAGGTGACGCTTCGACATGTCGGACCTGGTGGCGGCCCCCGAGCCGACCCGAGCCGCGTCGGACTGGTCTGGGCCAGGTCCTAGGTGCGTGACCCCGTAAGGTGGAGCGCCAGCAAGCACGTGGCCCCCAGACCGAGCGCCAGCGGCGGCTGCTCAGGCCGGATAGCAGGTTCTTGTCGGCCGCTGGCTGTGGCCTCCGGGGGTGCTGTCTCGGGCGGTGGGGTCAGGCGGTTGCCAGAGCGATTCCTCGGGCTGAGCCGGCGTGGGTGAACATCTTGAGGATGTTGTGGCAGCCGGTGAGCAGGCGCCATTCGCCGCGG
>JALYMN010000130.1 GCA_030773675.1 Actinomycetota bacterium | reverse complement strand
GCTCAGGCCGTTGCTCCGCTGCGAACGTCCCACCAGCATCAACCCAGCTCCGCGAGGCGCTGCACATCATGACAAGCGGGCGCTGCGACCCTCGCCCATAAAGCGGACGTGGACACCTGTTAGTGGTCGAAGGTCATTGTGCCAGGTAAGAGGGCGTGTGCCCGCTCGGCAGGGCTCCGTCGATCAAGGCGAAGCGGTGGATTCGGGCTCAACGAGCCCGGGCGAGTGAGGCCGGCTGCCCGCCTTCGTTAGGCAGTACGGGCCAGCGAGGACGGGCTGTGCGAACGAGGCCATGGGCTACGCCAGTCACGCGACGCCAGTCACGCGACGCTCCCGTGGCGCACCCGAGACCATCGCCCCGCCCGGTCTGCTGACCAGCTCAGCGTCAGCAGCGCGAGGATGCTGCAGAACCGATCTTTCGTCCGTCGGGACGATGGACGAGAACCGTCATCAGCGGCGACGCTGGCGGACGGTCCTACCCTTCGAGAACAACGACCTCGTGATCCGGATCGCGTGGCTCGTTCGGCGCTCCGTCCACGAGGACGTCGGCCCGCGACCTCGTCCTGTCCTGTCGGAAGAACTCGCGCTCCCTGGACATCCAGTCCAGCCACAAGCCGCGGTGCGACTCGCCGTCGCGCTCAAGCCCTCGCACCAGGCGAACGTCGTCCGGCGCCTCCACCCAAACGCGGTAAGCGATTCGGGCTCCCGCCGCAGATCTCGCGAACGTGACGCCTTCGACCACGACAAGCGGCGTCCACGGCAGAGTCTTCCAGTCACGGAGGCTGGTTCCGAACTCGTCCTGTTGCCAATCGCGCGCCTGGTAGCGCGCGTCTTGTTGCCGCGCGAGCGGTTCGAGGACTTGCTGTTGAAACCGCGGCCACCAGTCGACGAAGTCAGGCCACGAAAGGAAGTCGTCGCCCCAGAGGAGGCGCGCGTTAGCTTTGGTGGCAAGCCGCGCCGCGAGTGTGCTCTTGCCAGATCCGCTCGGCCCGTCGACTGCCACTACTCGGACGTCGCCAAACGGCGGTCGACGACGCACCTCATCGAGCAGGTCCCGGATGCCAAGCGTCGCCACGGTCCGAAGGTAGCGGCCATGCGTCACGGAAGGTGTCCCGAGCGAGCGCGCGTGAGCGCCCATTCTATACGCCCGGCGGCCCTGGCTCGAGGGCTGGTTGGGTGGGGAGCCCACCAGGCGAGCTGCGCGCTCGCCGCTCCGTTCCGCGCGAACAGCGCGGATCACCTCGTCGTCTTACAGGACCTGCGGTCCCTCCGCAGGGCAGCCAGCAACCCCTTCAGCTCGCGCTCAGGGCCACCTCGCACCAGACGACCTTGCCTGTGCCGTCGAAGCGCACCCCCCAGCCGGAAGCCAGGGCGTCGAGGATGACGAGGCCTCGGCCGCCCTCCTCGCCGCCGTCCCCGCCGTGCGGACCGTTGCTGCCCGAGCGCTGGGGCGGTCGGGGGTCGGCGTCGGAGACCTCGAGGACGAGTCGGTCGACCAGGCGGCGCACGCGCAGGCGGCGGGGACGGCCGGTGTGCGTCACGGCGTTGTTGACCAGCTCGCTGGCCAGCAGGACCGCGTCGTCGGCGACCGTCCCCGTGATCCCCCAGCCGGACAGGGCCTGGGCCGCCAGGCGACGGGCCGTGCGAGCGGCCCACCTGTCACCGTGCAGGCTGACCACGACGGGAGGCGGCAGGGCGGTGTGCGACACCCGTACGGCGAGCACGGCGATGTCGTCGTGCTGGTCGCGATCCCGGACGGCGAGCGCGGCGTCGGCCAGCCGCTCCAGGTCCTGGTCCCCCGCCGTCCGCAGGGCGACGAGGAGCTGGTCGAGGCCGACGTCGAGGTCACGACCACGCCGCTCGACCAGCCCGTCGGTGTAGAGGACCAGCCCGGCGCCGGCCGGCAGGGGCTGGCTCGTCGCGGCGTACCCGCCCCCGCCGGTGCCGAGAGGTGGACCGACGGGACCGTGCCAGAGCCGCCAGCGCCCGCCCTGCCCCACCACCGCCGCGGGGTGCCCGGCGCTGGCCAGGGTCAGGGTCGCGTCGCCGGAGTCGTGCACGGCATAGATGCACGTGACGATCTGTCCGACGTCCTGTGCTTCGGAGATGTGCTCGACGAGCTGGTCGAGCAGGTCGAGGATCCGCTCGGGCGGCAGGTCGAGCTGGGCGTAGGCCCGGACGGCGGCGCGCAGCTGACCCATCACCGCCGCAGCGGGCACGCCGTGGCCCATCACGTCGCCGATGACGAGAGCGGTGCGCCCCGCGCCGAGCGGCACCACGTCGTACCAGTCCCCGCCGACGGCCGCGCCGGTGCTGCCGGGCAGGTAGCGCGCGGCGGTCTCCACCTCGGAGGAGCCGCGGGAGACGTCCGGCAGCAGCGAGCGCTGCAGCGTCACGGCCACCGCGTACTGCTGCTCGTGCAGCGCTGCCGTGGCCAGCGCGGCCGACAGCTGCCCGCCCAGGAGCTGCAGGAAGCTGGCCTGGGCGTCGTCCAGGGGCCGGCTGGGGTTCAGCCCGACCGCCAGCAGCCCGAGCGGCGCCCGGTGCCCGGGTCGGGTCAGCGGCAGCACGACCCCGGTCGTCGGGGCACCGGATGCCGGTCGCAGGACGGACGGGTCCAGCTCGAGCGGTGTCGCCACCAGCCCGCCGTCGCTCGAGTCCGCGGCGGCGGCGGCGGCGAGCGGCCAGGGGGTGAACGTGGCGTTCGTCAGGTCGACCTGGGCGGGGAACACGGCTGCGACGTCGACCAGTCCGCCCGCCGCGACCAGTCGGGCGGCGACCGGGACGCCGGCGCCCGGGTGCTCGTCGAGCAGGTAGAGGCCGCAGACGGGGGTGTCGCGGACATGGTCGGCCAGCGCGCCGACCGTCCGCTCGCACGCCTGCTGCACCCCCGCGGCCTGCGCCACCGAGGTCGCCAGGTCCCGCAGCAGCGCCGTCCGACGTTCCGCGAGCACCCGCCCGGTGGTCTCCACGGCCGGGTGCAGGGCCCCGGCGAGACGTCCCCGCTCGTCCCGCAACGGGCTCCAGGAGAAGGTCCAGAACATCTCTTCGTTGGGCACCCGACGGTGGAAGAAGACCGGAACGTCTTCCAGGTGGCTGGCCTCGCCCCGCTCGAGCGCCGCGACCAGCAGCGGCGCCATCACGTCGTCCCAGATCTCGGGAAAGCTCTCCGCGTAGGGGCGGCCCAGGGCCGACGGGTGCTTGGGCCCCATCAGCGGCGCGAGCGCGTCGTTGTAGAGCTGCACGTGCTGCGGACCCCAGACCACCATCATCGGCGCCCGCGACGTGAGGCAGAGGTTCACCGTGCTGCGCAGGCTCTGCGGCCAGTCCGCCACCGGGCCGAGCGGCGTCCGCGCCCAGTCGAAGACGGCCATCGCCGCCCCCATCTCGCCGCCTCCGACGAAGGGATCAGGGCCTGCCGCACCGGGTCCACCAGGCACCGCAGAGCTGACCACGCCCAGGACGGTAGCTCCGCGAGCAGGTGCGCGCCGGGGGCGCGGCCGGGTGCGGCCGGCTCGACGAGCTGCCTCCTGACGCTCGTGCAGCGGCCGCGCGAGGTGCCGTGGGCAGGGCAGTGCGCACGCCGGCAGCTCCCCGGAGTTCAGCACCACCAGAGCCTGCGTCGCGAGGTCGGGGCCATGGCCTGGAGGACCTGGAGAGCAAGGCTCTCCAGCGCGGAGGCGGTCTGCGGCGCGCGTCCCGCCCCGACAGCGGACGCGCCGCCGTCGAGCACGGCGAGTCAGTCGCGGTCGTGCGGACAGACTCCGGACGCCGACCGGCGAGCCCGCCGTACCGCAGGAAGGACGCTCGTGCCACGACGCACCCGCACCAGTCTCGACCCGGACCGCCCCCCCGCGCCGCCACCGCCGAGCGCGATCGCCCGCCGCCGCGCCGCCGCGCGGCAGGAGGGCAGCGCGGCGTATCTGGAGCGCCGCCGCGAGATCGTCACCGCGGCGGCCCGCGTCTTCAAGGAGAAGGGGCTGCAGGGCGCCAACCTGGGCGACGTCGCCGCGGCTGCCGGCGCCGACCGTGCCTCGCTCTACTACTACGTGGAGAGCAAGGAGGAGCTTTTCCACGAGGTGGTGCGCGAGGCGGTCGAGGCGAACCTGGCCGAGGCGGTCGCCATCCGGGACGGCGGAGGCACCGCGCCGGAGAAGATCCGGTCACTGATCCGGGCGCTGATGCGGTCGTACGACGCGAACTACCCGATCGTCTACGTCTACATCCAGGAGAACCTCAGCCGGGTGCCGGACGAGCACGCGGGCTGGGCGTCGACGATGCGGCGGGTCAACAAGGACTACGAGCGGGTGGTGATCGAGCTGGTCGAGCGCGGCATCGAGGAGGGCACGATCCGGCCGGTGGCGTCGCCGTGGATCGTCGCCTACGGGCTGCTCGGCATGCTCGGGTGGACCAACCGCTGGTACACCCCGGACGGCCGCGCGTCCGCCGACGAGATCGCCGAGACCTTCGCCGACGCCGTTCTCCTGGGGATCGTCGTGCCTGCGCACGGCGATGAGCCGGCCGGGCTGGTCGAGCCCGCCTGACCCCGGCCCACGTCGTCAACGAGACAGTTGACGAGATGTTGTGACGCGTGGCACATTCACCTCGCGCTCCCGCCGGCCGCTCCCACGGCTCGCCGCCGGGCGGCGCACCCCCGGACCTGCGGCGCGTGCCGCTCCCCGGGCGGGCCCGCGGCGCTCGGCCCCGGACCCTGCGGTCGACGACGACTCGGGCACGACGAAGGAGACGCGGGTGGGCACTCGTGCTGTGCGCAGGACCAGGACGGCCGTGCTGGGCGCGGCCCTCGTGCTGCTCAGCGCCGCGTGCGGCGGAGGCGGCGACACCGGAGGGGGCGGAGGCGGGGGCGGAGGCTCGTACAAGATCGGCGTACCGCTCGCCCTGACCGGCGTCTCCGGCGCGATCGGCGAGCCGCAGAAGAAGGCCCTGGACCTGTTCGCCGAGCAGGTGAAGGCCAAGGGCGGCCTCGCCGGGCACCAGGTCGAGTTCGTCTACGTCGACACCGCCAGCGAGGAGAGCCAGGCCGTCAACGCGATGCGCAAGCTCGCCACGCAGGACCAGGTCGTGGCGATCGTCGGCCCCAGCTCATCCGGCGAGGGCATCGCGGCCAAGCCGATCGTCGAGTCGCTCAAGGTGCCGACCATCACCATCGCGGGCGCCCCGGGCGTCGTCGCGCCGCCCGTGAAGTACATGTTCAAGGAGTTCCCGAGCCCGCTCGATGGCCTGAGGGGCCAGCTCGAGCACCTCAAGAGCGAGGGCCTGAACAAGGTCGGGATCATTTACCAGAACAACGCCTACGGGCAGGCGCCGGCCGAGGCGATGCCGGCCATGGTCCAGGAGCTCGGGATGCAGATGGGGCCGTCGGTGCCCTTCCCGCCCGCCGCGACCGACGTCACGCCACAGCTGCAGGCGGTCGCGAAGGACGCTCCCGACGCGCTCATCGTCTACGCCGTCACGCCCGCCAACGCCATCGTGGCGAAGAACGCCGAGGCAATCGGGCTGAAGTCGCAGATCTTCCAGTCGCCGGGCGCGGCCAGCACCGCCTACATCAAGCTCGCCGGCGACGCCGCCGAGGACACGCTCGTGCAGGGGTCGAAGATCCTGGCCGCGGAGGCGGTGGCCAAGGACGACCCGCAGTACCAGGCGATCCAGGACTTCGCGAAGAGCCACCAGGACAAGTACGGCGAGCTGCCGAGCCAGTTCGCCGCCGGTGCCTGGGACGCGATGACCCTCATGACCATGGCGATCGAGAAGGCGGCCCCCGACCCGTCCGACGTGCCCAAGGCCCGCGACGCGATCCGCGATGCGCTCGAGGAGCTCGAGCCCGTCAACGGCGTCGTCGCCGTCTACGACTACACGCCGGAGCAGCACGGCACCACCGGGACGAGAGGCTTCGCCATCCTGCGGGTGGAGAAGGGCAAGTACGTCGTCGAGGCGTCCAGCTAGCCGTGCTCCAGGACCTGTTCTCCGGCGTCTCGGTCGGGGTCGTCTACGGGCTGGTGGGCGTCGGGTTCGTCATCGTCCACCGGATCACCGGGATGGTGAACTTCGCGCAGGGCGAGTTGGCGATGGTCGGCGCGTTCGGGGCGGTCGTCGCCGTCCGGGGCCTCCCTGTCGCCCTGTCGCTGCCGGCCGGAGCCGCGGTCGGTGCCGGAGCAGGGCTGATGCTCTACGCGCTCGTCGTCCACCCGCTGCGCAACAAGGGGCTGCTGGTGCAGACCATCGCAACGCTGGGGGCCGCCCTGGTCCTGCGGTCGCTCGCGCAGCTCGCCTTCGGCACCCAGCCGTACGGCGCGCCCCCGCTGACCGAGGGGCCGCCGGTCGTCGTCGGCGGCGCGTCGCTCACCCGGCAGGCCCTGTGGCTGCTGGCGCTGGCCGCCGTGACCTACCTTCTGCTCACCTGGTTCTTCGATCGCACGATGACCGGCCGGGCCATGAGCGCCTGCGCGGTCAACCGGTACGCCGCCGGCGTGGTCGGGGTGGACGTCGTCCGCATGGCGGCGCTGGCCTTCGTGCTCAGCGGCGCCGTCACCGGCTTCATCGGGGCCGCCGCCGCGCCGCTGACCTTCGCCTCCTCCGGCGTCGGCCTCGTGCTCGGGCTCAAGGGCTTCATCGCCGCCATCCTCGGCGCGTTCGACAAGATCGGCCTGACCCTGGTCGGCGGCCTGCTGGTCGGGGTCGTCGAGGCGCTGTCGGCCTCGCAGATCTCCCCCGCCTACCAGGAGGCGATCGTGCTGAGCGTGCTGCTGGTGCTGCTCGTCGCCCGGCCCACGGGGCTCGTGCGGCACCGGGTGGCCGAGCGTGTCTGACGCACAGCGCGCCGCCGGGCTGCCCGGGCTGCTGCGCGTGGCGGCGCGCCCCGTGCTGTGCCTGGTCGGCTGGCTGGCGCTGCTCGCCGCGCTCACCGCTGGCCTGGACGCCTACTACCAGGGCGTCGCCGTCGGGGTCGGCATCGTGGCGGTGCTCGCGCTGGGCCTCGTGCTGGTCACCGGGCTCGGGGGTCAGTTCTCGCTTGCGCAGGCGGCCTTCTTCGGCATCGGGGCCTACGGCAGCGGCCTGCTCACGGTGCGGCTGGGCTGGTCGGCCGGCCTGGCGCTGGTCGCCAGCGCGGCGGTCGCCGTCGCGCTCGCCTACCTGCTCGGCAAGCCGGTCTTCCGGCTGCGCGGCCACTTCCTGGCCATGGGAACGCTGGCCCTCACCGAGATCTTCTTCGTGGTCGTCAGCAACCTCACCCTCACCGGCGGCGGCGGGGGCTTCGGCGGCATCGTGCCGCTGTCGCTGCTGGGGATCGACTTCACCGAGCTGACCGCGCAGCTGTGGCTGGTCGGCCTCGTGCTGGGCGCCGGCATGTGGGCGGTCGCGAACATCGCCCGCAGCCGCGAGGGCCGGGCCCTGCGCGCCCTGCGCAGCCACGAGGCGGCGGCGGCGTCCTGCGGCGTCGACGTCTCCTGGGCCAAGACCCGCGTGTTCGCCGGCTCGGCCTTCTTCGGCAGCGTCGCCGGGTCGATCTACGCCCACCAACTGCTCTACGTCAGCCCCGCACCGTTCGGGCCGCTGCGCTCGATCGACGTGCTGGCGGCCGTCGTCCTGGGCGGGCTGCTGTCGCCGTGGGGACCGCTGCTCGGCGCGGTCGGTTTCGAGGTGATCCGCCAGGGCGTCGACCGGTACCTGCCGGCCCTGCTCGGCGAGCGGGCGGTCGGGGCCGGCGGCACGCTGGTGTTCGGCCTGCTGCTCGTGCTCGTGCTCGTGCTCCGCCCGGACGGGCTGGCCGGGGTCTTCGGCGACCTGGCCCGGCAGCTGCGCCGGGTGCCGGCCGTGCAGCGGGCGCTGCAGGCGCTCGCCCGCGCACCGCTCCCCGCGTCCCCGGGCGCAGCCAGCCGGACAGACCCGGCCCCAGCGGCGGCGCCCGGACCGGCGGCGGGGCCCGGTGAGCGGGTCGTGCTCGAGGCGGCCGGGCTCACCAAGACCTTCGGCGGGGTGCACGCGCTCGCCGACGTCGACCTTGCGCTGCACGAGCGCGAGATCCTCGCCGTCATCGGCCCCAACGGCGCCGGCAAGTCGACCCTGATGAACGTGCTGTCGGGCAACCTGCCGCCGACCGCCGGACGCGTCGTCCTCGCCGGCGACGACGTCACCGGGGCGCCGGCGCACGTCGTCTCGGCGCACGGGCTCGCGCGCACCTTCCAGACGCCGAGCCTGTTCGCCGGCATGACGACGCGGGAGAACGCCCTGGTCGGCGCCCACCTGTCCGGCCGCACCGGGCTGGTGCGCTCCGCCCTGCCGACACCAGGCGCGGCGCGGGAGGAGCGGCGGCTCGGCGCCCGGGTTGACGACGCGCTCGCCGAGCTCGGGCTCGCGGAGCTGTCCGCGCTGCCCGCTACCGAGCTCTCGCTCGGCCAGCAGAAGCTCGTCGAGGTGGCGCGGGCGCTGGCGCACGAGCCCTCGGTGCTGCTGCTCGACGAGCCGGGCGCCGGCCTGAACCGGGTCGAGAAGCTCGCGCTGGCCCAGACGCTGCGCGACCTGCGCGCGCGAGGCATCTCCCTGCTGCTCATCGAGCACGACATGGAGTTCGTGATGAGCCTCGCGGACCGCGTGCACGTCCTGGACTTCGGGCGCACCCTGCGGGTCGGGACGCCGGACGTCGTCCAGAACGACCCGGACGTCGTCGCCGCCTACCTCGGGACGCCGCACGACGTGCCGGAGGACCTCGTCGAGGAGGAGCTCGTCCGTGGCCGCCCTTGAGGTGAGCGGGCTCGGCTTCAGCCACGGCCGGGCGCGGGTGCTGGACGACGTCGACCTCGTCGTCCAGGAGGGCGAGATCGTCACGCTGCTCGGGCCCAACGGCGCCGGCAAGAGCACGCTGCTCAACGTCGTCGCCCGCGGCCTGCGCCTGCGCGAGGGCAGGGTCAGCGTGTTCGGCGACGACACCGCGCAGGACCGGCAGGCCGACGTCGTGCGCCGCGGCTGCGTGCTCGTCCCGGAGGGCCGGCAGGTCTTCGCGTCGATGACCGTGGCGGACAACCTGCTGCTGGGCCGCTACGTGAGGCGGCGCGAGCCCGGGGCGCAGGCCGACCTGGAGCGCGTCTACGCGCTGTTCCCGCGGCTGTCGGAGCGGTCCGGCCAGCTCGCGGGGACGATGTCCGGCGGCGAGCAGCAGATGCTGGCGATCGGCCGGGCACTCATGGGACGGCCGCGCCTGGTGCTGCTGGACGAGCCGAGCCTCGGCCTCTCCCCGCAGATGGTGCAGCGGATCATGGGCGCGCTCGCCCAGCTGCGGGCCGAGGGGCTGACCCTGGTGCTCGTCGAGCAGAACGCGACCGCCGCGCTGCAGCTGGCGGACCGCGGCTACCTGCTGCAGACCGGCCGGGTGATCAGCGCCGGCACGTCGGCCGAGTTGCGGGCCGACCCGGCGGTGCAGCGCGTCTACCTCGGCTCGGCCGAGCTCCCCGCGCCGGTGCCCGGAGCGTGACGGCTGGCCCGTACGGGGTCCCGGGCAGCGCCACCCCCCAGCGCGCCGTCGCCGATCCCGCCGTCCGCGGACCCGCCGTCCCCCACCCGGACGTCACCCGGCTGGTGACCCGCTTCGCCGAGCTCGGCGTGCCGACGTACGACGAGCTCGGCGTGGTCGCGGCCCGGGGCGTGCTGGAGCGCGTCACCCGCCTGCAGGCGCCGCCGACCGAGGTCGCGCAGGTGCGCGACGTGCTCGTCCCCGGAGCGGCGGGCCGGCTGCCCGCGCGGGTCTACCACCCGGACCCCGGGCAGCGCCCGCCCCTGGTCGTGTACCTGCACGGCGGAGGCTGGGCGCTCGGCAGCGTGCGCGCCGCCGACGGGCCGTGCCGGCGGCTGGCCCGGGAGAGCGGCTGCGTCGTCGTCTCGGTGGAGTACCGGCTGGCGCCGGAGACCGCCTTCCCCGGCCCGCTGGAGGACTGCGTGGCCGCCGTCCGGGGGCTGCACGCGCGCGCGGCCGAGCTGGGCGCCGACCCGGACCGGCTGGTGCTCGTCGGCGACAGCGCCGGCGGCAACCTGGTCGCGGCGGCGACGCTGGTGCTGCGCGACACCGGCGGTCCGCAGGCCGACGCCCAGGTGCTGCTCTACCCCTGCCTGTGGCCGGCGCGCGACAGCCCGTTCGCCTCCTACGCCGAGTTCGCGGACGGCCCGCTGATGACGCGGCGGGAGATGGTCTGGTTCTGGGACCACTACCTGCGCGGCGAGGCCGACGGGCGCGACCCGCGGGCCGCCCCGCTGGCGGCCGCCGACCTGTCCGGGCTGCCGCCGGCGACGGTGGTGGTGTCGCAGCTCGACGTCCTGCGCGACGAGGGCCTCGCGTACGCCACACGGCTGCGCGACAGCGGCGTCCCGACGACGGCCACGGTGGTCGAGGGTGCCGCGCACGGGTTCTGGTGGTTGGACGCGGTGATGACGCAGGCGGACGAGCTCACCGCCCGGCTCGCCCCGGTGCTGCGCGGCTGAGGACCCCCAGACGGGGCGACGGGTCGGCGTACGCGGGCGGTGGCACCGCGGCCCGCCACGGCGGGGGCCGCAGCGCAGCCGGGCCGGCCCGGTCGCGTCCTGTGCGGCGAGCGGGTCGCCAGGTCGGGAC
>JALYMN010000129.1 GCA_030773675.1 Actinomycetota bacterium | reverse complement strand
GCGTCCGCGCTCGGCCCCACGTCGTGCACCCGCACCGCCCACGCCCCCGCCTGGGCGGCGAGCACGGTGACCGCGGCGGTCGCCGCGTCACGCTCGCGGGGTGTCCGCGGCGTCCCGTCGGGCGCGTGGAGCAGCGCGCCGAGGAAGGCCTTGCGGGACACCCCGACGAGCAGCGGCTGCCCGAGCGCGTGGAGGGCGTCGAGCGCGGCGAGGAGCGTCCAGTTGTGCTCGGCCGTCTTGGCGAACCCCAGCCCCGGGTCGGCGACGAGCCGCTCGTCGGCGACCCCTGCCCGGCGCGCGGCGTCGAGCCGCTCCTGCAGCTCGCCCGCGACCTCGGCGACGACGTCGCCGTACACGGCGCGGGACTGCATGTCGGCGCCGAAGCCGCGGCTGTGCATAGCGACGTACGCCGCGCCGCGCTCGGCGACGAGCGGCAGCATGCCGGGGTCGCCCCTGCCGGCGCTCACGTCGTTCACGACGACGGCGCCGGCGTCCAGCGCGGCCCGGGCGACCGATGCGCGCACGGTGTCGACGCTGACGAGCGCTCCAGGCCCGGCCAGCCGCGCGACCACCGGGACGACGCGGCGCAGTTCCTCGTCCTCCGGCACGCGTGCGGCGCCCGGTCGGGTGGACTCGCCGCCGACGTCGAGCAGGTCGGCGCCCTCGTCGCGCAGGCGCAGGCCGTGGGCGACCGCCGCGTCGGCCGTGGCGTGGTCGCCACCGTCGCTGAACGAGTCCGGCGTGACGTTGACGACGCCCATGACCGCGGTGCGCCCGAGGTCGGGCAGGCCGCGCGGCTGCACGCCCCTAGGAGGCGGGGTCGGTGCCTGCCGCACCGCGCGGCGCCCGGCGCTGCGGCTGCTCGTCCGGCTCGACGGCCTCGCGGTTGACCTCGGCGCCGGGACGGCGGGCCGGCGGCTTGTCGAGCCTCGTGCTGCCCGCGGCGGGCGCGCGCCGGCGCACCGGTTTGGTCAGCGACGGCTGGTCGCCCCGCCCCCGGGCGAGGTCCTCGAGGTCGGCCGGGCCCATGACCGCGAGCTCGGCCGGGGTGAGCACGGGCGGCTTGTCCGACAGCGGCCGCCGCCCGTTGGCGGTGGGGTGCGCGCGCGGCGGACGCTTCTCGATCGGCTCGAAGATCTCCATCACCTCGTCCTTGGTGAGGGTCTCCTTGTCGAGCAGGCGCAGCACCATGTCGTCGAGGACGTCGCGGTACTCCACGAGGATCTCCCACGCCTCGTGGTGGGCGTTCTCGACGAGGGTGCGCACCTCCTCGTCGACGATCGCGGCGATCTCCTCGGAGTAGTCGCGCTGGTGGCCCATGTCGCGGCCGAGGAACGGCTCGCCACCGGTGTCGCCGAACTTGACCGCGCCGAGGCGCTCGCTCATGCCGTACTGCGTGACCATCGCCCGGGCCGTGGCCGTCGCCTTCTCGATGTCGTTGCTGGCGCCCGTCGTGGGGTCGTGGAAGACCAGCTCCTCGGCGGCACGGCCGCCCATCGCGTAGGCGAGCTGGTCGAGCAGCTCGGCGCGCGACTGGGAGTACTTGTCCTCCTCAGGCAGCACCATCGTGTAGCCCAGCGCCCGGCCGCGCGGCAGGATCGTCACCTTGTGCACCGGGCTGGTGTTCGGCAGCGCGTGCGCGACGAGCGCGTGACCGGCCTCGTGGTAGGCCGTGACCTTCTTCTCGCGGTCGTTCATGAGCCGGGTGCGGCGCTGCGGGCCGGCCATGACCCGGTCGATCGACTCCTCGAGCGTCGCGAGGGTGATCTGCTTGGCGCCGGTGCGGGCGGTGAGCAGCGCCGCCTCGTTGATGACGTTGGCGAGGTCGGCACCGGTGAAGCCGGGCGTGCGGCGGGCGATGACCTGCAGGTCGACGTCCGGGCCGATCGGCTTGCCCTTGGCGTGCACCTCGAGGATCTGCCGGCGGCCCTGCATGTCGGGGCGGTCGACGGCGATCTGCCGGTCGAAGCGGCCGGGCCGCAGCAGCGCCGGGTCGAGGATGTCGGGCCGGTTCGTGGCGGCGATCATGATGACGCCGCCCTTGACGTCGAAGCCGTCCATCTCGACGAGCATCTGGTTGAGCGTCTGCTCGCGCTCGTCGTGCCCGCCGCCCATGCCGGCGCCGCGGTGCCGGCCGACGGCGTCGATCTCGTCGACGAAGATGATCGCCGGCGCGTTGGCCTTGGCCTGCTCGAACAGGTCGCGCACCCGGCTCGCGCCGACGCCGACGAACATCTCGACGAAGTCCGAGCCGGAGATCGAGTAGAACGGCACGCCGGCCTCGCCGGCCACCGCGCGGGCGAGCAGGGTCTTGCCGGTGCCGGGCGGGCCGTAGAGCAGCACGCCCTTGGGGATCTTCGCGCCGACGGCCTGGAACTTGCCCGGGTTCTCGAGGAACTCCTTGATTTCCTGGAGCTCCTCGAGCGCCTCGTCGGCGCCGGCCACGTCGGCGAACGTGGTCTTGGGGGTGTCCTTGCTGACCAGCTTGGCCTTGGACTTGCCGAACTGCATGACCCGGCCGCCGCCGCCCTGCATCTGGTTCATGAAGAAGAACAGCAGACCCAGGATGATGATGAACGGCAGGAAGCTGACGAGAATGGACACGAGCAGGCTCTGCTCGTTGACCCGCACGTCGTAGATGACGCCGTTGCTCTCCAGCGCCTGGGAGAACTGCCGGCCCTGGTCGAGGAGGAACTTCGCCTGGAGCTTGTCGCCGTTCTCGAGGACGACGCGGATCTGCTGCTCCTTGTCCAGCAGCAGCGCGGTCTCCTTCTCGTCCGCGGTGCTCTTGACCTCGCCGTTCGTGATGGCACCCAGCACCCGGGACGTCTCGACCGTCTTGTAGCCGCCGTCGCCGCGCAGCCCGCCGGACAGGGCCAGGAGCAGCAGCAGGCCGAGCGTGACGTAGAGGAACGGGCCGCGGGCGTACTTCTTCAGGTTCATCGACGCGGGGCGGGAGCCCCGTCCCTCCTGACGACTGAAAGGATCACGACGGTACACCGCGACGGTGCGCCGTCCGGCGGGTTCAACGGTCCTCCTCGGACCGGTGTTCCGCCAGCCGGTCCGTCACCCGGTGTAGACCTCGGGCCT
The DNA here is from genome assembly GCA_030773675.1 of Actinomycetota bacterium. The sequence goes on along the minus strand of JALYMN010000129.1, from coordinate 279 downwards.
GAGCACGCCGACGAACGGCAGCCCGCGGTAGCGCTCGGCGTAGTCCAGCCCGTAGCCGACGACGAACTCGTCGGGGATGTCGAAACCGACATACCGCACCGGCACCTCGACCTTCTGCGCCTCGGGCTTGCGCAGCAGCGCGCACACCTCGACGGACGCCGGGCCGCGGGCGTGCAGGTTGCGCAGCAGCCACGACAGCGTGAGCCCGGAGTCGATGATGTCCTCCACGACGAGGACGTGGCGGCCGGAGATGTCCTTGTCGAGGTCCTTGAGGATGCG
>JALYMN010000128.1 GCA_030773675.1 Actinomycetota bacterium | reverse complement strand
CTCGCGCACCAGCCCGCCGTGCTCGATCAGCGGCGGCCGGACCGGGAGCCGGCGCAGCGCCGGGTGCACGTGCGGGACCGCCTGCGACGCCACCAGCACGTCGTAGGACGGGATGATCCGGGCCAGGTGGTCGACATCTGATCGTCGGTCATCGCGTACGGGGCGGTGTCGACCGGCACGCCGATCGCCCGCAGCTGCTCGTGGGTCTGCCCGGGCATCGCCGGCCGGTGCGCGCAGACCACGACGTCGATCGCCCAGTCGGGCCGCAGCGCCCGGGCGAGCAGCCGCACCTCGGTCTCCTCGCCGCCGACCACCAGCCAGGCGAACACCCACAGCAGCCGGCGCGGCCTCATCAGGTCATGACGAACACGGCCTGCACCGCGGAGCGGCGGCGCTGCGCGAGCTCGGTCAGGAACGCCGGCCCCTCGTCCAAGGGGACCAGGTCGGTCACGACGGTGCCGCGGACCAGGTCGCCGCAGGTCTGCAGCAGCTCCACCGTCGCGGCCGCCAGCCGCCGGCGGTCCCAGCTGCCCGCCAGGCCCCGCGGCACCCGCCCGATCTGCGCGCAGCGACCGTCAGCGCCTTGTGGTGGAACTCCTCGCCGAGCCGCAACTCTGGGGCGCCGCCCTGATAGAACGCCAGATCGATCACGCTGCCCTGCGGGCGCAGCGCCCGCAGCGCGGTGGCCAGCACCGCGTCCTGCCCGCGGCACTGGAACACCAAATCAGCGCCCGCGTCCGCCGGTCCGTGCCGCCACCGATCGGTGAACCACTGCTCCACGGCGCCGGCCGCGTCGTCGGGCACCGGGATCAGCCCGAGCGCCTCCGCGGCGGCCAGCCGCTGCGGATCCGCGTCGGCCAGCGCCACCTCGCCGGCGCCGTGCACCCGGGCGAACAGCCCGGTGGCAGCCCCACCACACCCCCGCCGGTCACCAGCACCGCGCGGTCGCGCACCCCGTCGCCGAGCTGCACGTCCGCCTGCCCGGACGAGAACTCCGCCGCGGCGTGCAGCACCCCGTTGGCGCAGATCGGCCCCATCTGCGCCACGTAGATCCCGAGCAGCGGATCGAGCCCGGCGGACAGCACGGTCACGACGCTGCCCCGCGGGTCGACCACGTGACCGGTGCGATGCCCGTAGTTCAACCCGACCACGTCACCCTCGGCGACCGCATCGGTGCGCGTCTCCACGACCCGCGCCGCCTCCATGTAGCCGAGCGTCTGCACCGGGAACGTGCGCGCCGGCACGCTCGGCACGAACACCCCCCGCTCGGCGTCCCACGACGCGGACAGGTACGGGTTGGTGCCCTTGAGGAACGTCAGCTCTGTGCCCGCCGACAGCCCGCTGTAGAGCGTGTCCACCCGGAACTGTCCGTCCGCCGGAGGCGGCTCCTCATACGAGAAGATCTCCGGGCGCATCGGGGCGGCGATCCCGAGCGTGCGCACCGTGCGGGACTGGGACATGCTCCTCCTTGGACAGCAGGGTCGGGGCGGGTCAGCAGCCGGTGGGCAGCGGGCGGCCCAGCTCGGCGGAGCGGACCGCCGCGGTGGTGACCCGGTGGGTGCGCAGCGCCTCGGCGTAGGTCGCCCGCGTGCGGTCCTCGCGGCCCTGCACCGCGTCGACGAACGCGCGGTCCTCGCGCACGAACGGGTCGCCGTCCGCGACGAGCACCTTCGTGGTGTCCCGGCCGTGGGTGACCATCAGCTGCCTCTCGGTGAGCTCGAGCGCGAGCCCGTCGGCGAACAGGTGCAGCGCCACCCGGTGCGGCCAGCCGAGCAGGCAGGTGGCGGTGAACGATCCGACCGCGCCCGAGGCGAACCGCACGGACGCGGCGGTGACGTCGTCGACGTCGAGATCCGGAAACGCTGCGCGGTCGGTGCGGTCCGCGTAAGCGCTCACCTCGTCGATCTCCCCGACCAGCAGCCGGGCGGTGTCGACCAGGTGACTGGCCTGCTCGACCAGCTGCCCGCCCGAGCCGGTCCGCCGCTGCCACCAGTCGATCGGCGGGGTGGCGTCCAGCCAGGAGCCGGCCACCAGCCGGGCCGGGCGCCCGGCCAGCAGCTCCCGCGCCCGCTCCACCGTGTCCGGCCACCGCCAGTGGTAGCCCACCCCAGTGATCAGCCCACTCGCCTGGACCGCCTCGGCGACGCGCAGCGCTGGCTCGAGCTCGGCGGCCAGCGGCTTCTCCACGAACATCGGCAGCCCGCGTTCCACCACCTCGAGCTCCACCCGCCCGTGCGCGAGGGCGGCAC
>JALYMN010000127.1 GCA_030773675.1 Actinomycetota bacterium | reverse complement strand
CTGCAGCCCGGTGCGCTGCCACCGTCGCCGCAGCCCCGCGTCCGCGTCAGGGGCCTCCGACGGACCCGGGCCCAGCGGCGCTGCGGCCCCGCCGCCCGGCTCGCCCGTCACGCCCCGCTCAGCCGGTAGCCCTGCCCGCGCACCGTCTGCAGGGACGCCGTCCCGAACGGCGCGTCGATCTTGCGCCGCAGGTAGCCGACGTACACCTCGACGAGGTTGAGGTCAGTGTCGAGGTGGGCGTCCCAGACGTGCGCGAGCAGCTCGGTCTTCGGCACCACCTCGCCCTGCCGGCGCATGAGGTACTCCAGCAGCGCGAACTCCCGCGCGGTGAGCTCGACCTCGGTCTCGCCCCGCCGCACCCGCTTCGCCGCCGGGTCGAGCGACAGGTCACCGGTGCGCAGCACGGCCGGGCGGCGCGGCCGGCCGCGGCGCAGCAGGGCGCGCAGCCGGGCGACCAGCACGACGAAGGAGAACGGCTTGGTGAGGTAGTCGTCGGCGCCGACGTCGAGCGCGTCGGCCTCGTCGTGCTCGCCGTCCTTGGCGGTCAGCATCAGCACCGGCACCCAGTTGGCCTCGGCCCGCAGCGCCTGCACCACCCGGTAGCCGGACTGCCCGGGCAGCATCACGTCGAGGACGACGGCGTCGTAGTCGCCGCTGCGCGCCCGGGCCAGCCCGTCGAGCCCGTCGCCGCTGGTGTCGACGGCGAAGCCCTCGGCGCGCAGCCCCCGCTGCAGGGCCGACGCGAGGGACCGCTCGTCCTCGACCACCAGGATGCGCACGCCCGCGAGCATGCCCGCCGCCGTGCGCTCGCGCCGCCGCTCCTCAGCGCGCTCTCAGGCACCTCGCCGCACACTGGGACGGTCCCCGCCCGGAACGGAAGGTGCTCGCCGTGCCCCCCGCAGTCCTCTCCCGCCGCCTGCGCTGGCTGGCTCCGGCCGTCGCCGCCGGCGTCGTCGCCGCCGGCGTCGTCGTCCCGCGCCTCGCCGACGCCTCCGCGAGCGTCGACGACCTGGAGCCGCGCACCGCGGCCGAGCTGCTCGCCGCCGTCTCCACCGCCGAGGTCGACGGGCTGTCCGGCACCGTCGTCGCCACCAGCCGGCTCGGCCTGCCGGAGCTGCCCCAGGCCGACAGCGGCAGCGCCGTCTCGCTGACCGACCTCCTGGCCGGCTCGACGACGGCGCGGGTGTGGAAGGCGGGCGACCACCGGACGCGCATCGCCGTCGACGCGCCGTTCGCCGAGTACGACGTGGTGCGCGACGGCCGGGAGGTCTGGACCTACGACAGCGCCTCCAAGGACGTCACCCACCTCACCCTGCCCGAGGGCGAGGACGAGCCGGCCGCGGAGCCGTCGCGGACGGCGACGCCGCAGGAGGCCGCTGAGGCGGTGCTGCAGATGCTCACCCCCTCGACCGAGGCGACGGTGGGCCGGGCGGCGGAGGTCGCCGGGCGGCCGGCGTACGAGCTGGTGCTCGACCCGCGCGACGCGGGCACGCTGGTCGACACCGTCCGCATCGCGGTGGACGGCGAGACCGACGTCCCGCTGCGGGTGCAGGTGTTCGGCGTCGAGCAGGCCGAGCCGGCGGTCGAGGTCGGGTTCACCGACGTCCGCTTCGCGGCGCCCGACGCGTCGGTGTTCGCCTTCGTCCCGCCGGCCGGGTCGGAGGTCACCGAGCGCACCCTGCCGCAGCACCGCGGCGACGACGCAGACCGGTCCGCGGCGCCGGAGCACCAGACCCGGCAGGGCAGCGCGCCCGAGGTCCTCGGCGAGGGCTGGACGTCGGTCGTGCGGCTGCGCGGCGTGACCCTCCCGGAGCAGGCCGCCGGGCTGGTCGGGCAGCTGTCCCGCCCCGTCGAGGGCGGGCGCGTGGTCGAGAGCGCGCTGCTGTCGGTCCTGCTGACCGACGACGGCCGGGTGCTCGCCGGGGCGGTCCCCGCGCAGCGGCTGGTCGAGCTGGCCGGCCGGTGACGGCCTCCGCCCTGCAGGAGCAGCTCGACGCGCACCGCGACACCGCACCCGGCGCTCCCGCCGTCCGGACGCGTGGGCTGACCAAGCGCTTCCGCGGCGGGCAGGTCGCCGTCGACGACCTCGACCTCGTCGTGCCGCGCGGCAGCGTGACGGGCTTCCTCGGCCCCAACGGCTCGGGCAAGACGACGACGATCCGGATGCTGCTCGGCCTGGTCACCCCGACCAGCGGGCAGGTCGAGCTGCTCGGCGAGCCGGTGCCGCAGGCGAGCGCACGGGTGCTGCCCCAGGTCGGCGCGCTGGTCGAGGGTCCGGCGTTCCACCCCTACCTGTCCGGGCGCGCCAACCTCGTCCGCCTGGACGCCGCCGACCTCACCGTCGACCCGCGCACCAGCCGGGCGCGCATCGACGCCGCGCTGGACCGGGTCGGCCTCGGCGCGGCCGCCGGCAAGCGCTTCCGCACCTACTCGCTCGGCATGAAGCAGCGGCTGGGCCTCGCCGCGGCCCTGCTCCGCCCGCGCGAGCTGTTCGTGCTCGACGAGCCCACCAACGGCCTTGATCCGCAGGGGACGCGGGAGGTCCGCACCCTGGTGCGCGAGCTCGCCGCCGACGGGTGCACCGTGCTCGTCTCCTCGCACCTGCTGGCCGAGATCGAGCAGGTCTGCGACCGGGTGACGGTCATGCGGGCCGGGCGGGTGGTCGCGGCCGGCACGCTCGACGAGCTCGCGCTGCTGGCCCGCCCGTCCGTGCTCGTCGAGACGACCGACCCCGCCGCGGCCGTGGCGGTGCTGCGCCGGCTGGGCGCGGGCGCGGTCGACGTCGACCAGGAGGGGGTGCGCGCCGACCTGCCCGACGTGCCCGTCGAGGACGTCACCCGCGCGCTGGTGCACGCCGACGTCCCCGTGCGCGGCATCGGGCGCCGCGGCCAGTCGCTGGAGGAGCTGTTCGTCGAGCTCACCGGGGAGGGCTTCGATGTCGTCGGCTGAGCTCGTCCTCGCCCGTCCCGCGCCGGTCGACCAGACCCGCCGGCGGGTCCTGTCGACCCGGCTGCTGCGCGCCGAGCTGCGGCTGCTGTTCGGACGGCGGCGCAACCAGGTGCTGCTCGTCGTCCTCGCGCTCATCCCGGTGATCATCGGCATTGCCATCCGCTCGTCCAGCGGCTCGCCGGAGCCGGGCGAGGGCCCGCCGTTCCTCGACCGGGTCAGCGGCAACGGCCTGTTCCTCGCCTTCACCGGGCTCGCGACCGTGACGCCGTTCTTCCTCCCGCTCGCCGTCGGCGTCGTGTCCGGCGACGCCGTCGCCGGCGAGGCGCAGGCGGGCACGCTGCGCTACCTGCTCACCGTGCCGGTGGGCCGCACCCGCCTGCTGCTCGTCAAGTACGGCGGCCTGGTCGCCTTCGGCCTCGCCGCCGCGCTGCTGGTCGGCGCGGTCGGGCTGCTCGTCGGGTGGGCCCTGTTCCCCGTCGGCGACGTCACGCTGCTGTCCGGCACGACCATCTCCGTGCCCGCCGCCGTCGGCCGCGCGGGGCTGGTCGCCCTCTACGTGACGGCGTCGCTGGCCGGGCTCGCGGCGCTCGGGCTCGCCGTGTCGACGTTCACCGAGGTGCCGGTCGCGGCGATGGCGACCACGGTCGTGCTGGCGATCACCAGCCAGATCCTCGGCGCCATCCCGCAGATCTCCTGGCTGCACCCGTGGCTGTTCACGCACCACTGGCTGGCCTTCGGCGACCTGCTGCGCGACCCGGTGCCGACCGGCGCGCTGGTCGACGGGCTGCTGCTGCAGGCGGGCTGGGCGGCGGTCGCGCTGGCGGTCGCGTGGAGCCGGTTCACCACGCGCGACGTCACCAGCTGAGCGCCCGTCCGGCGTGAGACTCCGCCGCGACGGGGAGGTGAGCCGGACCACCACCGCAGCAGGCACGGACGGAGGACCGCCATGACGGCTGTCGACGCCACCCCGACGTACGAGGTCGGCCGCTCCCTGTCGACCGACTACTTCGGCCTGCGCGACCAGCTCAGCCCCGACGAGCTCGAGCTGCTGCTGCGCACCCGGCAGTTCGTGGACGACGAGGTGCTGCCGGTCATCGGCGGCTTCTGGGAGCGCGCGGAGTTCCCGCGCGAGCTCGTCAAGCGGCTCGGCGAGCTCCGCCTGGTCGGCGACGGCATCCAGGGCCACGGCTGCCCGCCGATGAGCGCCACCGGCTCCGGGCTGGTCAACATGGAGCTCAACCGCGGCGACGGCAGCCTCGGGACCTTCCTCGGCGTCCAGTCGGGGCTGGCGATGAAGTCGATCGACCTGCTCGGCTCTGAGGAGCAGAAGCAGCGCTGGCTGCCCGGCCTCGCCGCCGTCGACCTGTTCGGCGCGTTCGCGCTGACCGAGCCGCGGCACGGGTCGGACTCGGTGGCGCTGGAGACCACCGCGGTCCGCGACGGCGACGGCTACGTGCTCAACGGGCACAAGCGCTGGATCGGCAACGGCACGGTCGCCGACGTCCTCGTCGTGTGGGCGCGCGACAGCGAGGACGGCCAGGTCAAGGGCTTCCTCGTGGAGGGTGGTGCGCCGGGCCTCGACGCCCGTGCCATCGAGGGCAAGGTGTCGGTGCGCGCGGTCTGGCAGGCCGATATCACGCTCACCAACGTCCGGGTGCGGGCGGACGACGTGCTGCCCGGTGGGCGCAGCTTCAAAGACACCGGCCGGGTGCTGGCCTCGACCCGCGGTTCCGTGGCGTGGGGGGCGCTCGGGCACGCGACGGCGGCGTACGAGGTGGCGCTCGCCTACAGCCAGCAGCGCGAGCAGTTCAGCCGACCGCTCGCGCGCTTCCAGCTCGTGCAGGACAAGCTCGTGCGGATGCTCGCCGAGGTCACCGCGATGCAGCTCTACTGCATGCGCCTGGCCCGGCTGGCCGAGATCGGCCGGCTCACCGACACCATCGCGGCGCTGGCGAAGTTCAACAACACTCGCAAGGCCCGCGAGGTGATCCTCGAGGCCCGCGAGCTGCTCGGCGGCAACGGCATCCTGCTCGACTTCCACGTGGTGCGGCACATGGCCGACATCGAGGCCATCTACACCTACGAGGGCACCGCCGACATCCAGGAGCTCATCGTCGGCCGGAGCATCACCGGGCAGAGCGCCTTCACCTGAGCCGCCCGCGCGCAAGGCGTCCACGGGTCGGCCTCGAGTCCGAGCAGCCGCACGGGCATGATCCTGTGCCGGGACTCAACGGGTTCGACCGCTCCTGCGGTGATCATGCAGGTACGGCTGCCTCGGGTGCCGGCCGTATGCGCATGATCGCGCAGGCAAGGGGGCGGCGGCGGCGCCGCGGCTGCCCAGCCTCCGGCGCTGCGCGAGCCGCTCGCCGACCAGTCTCAGGGCTGCCAGCCGAGCAGCAGCTCGCCGAGGGTGAGCCCGCCGAGCCACAGCCCGAAGGCCACGACGGGCACGAGCGGCACGAGCAGCGGACGGCGCGGCCGCAGGCGCACGGCGACGACGAGCAGTGCGGCCCAGACGGCCCACAGGGCGAGCACGCCGTACGGCGGCGCGACCAGGCCCGACACGGCGTACGGGTAGCCGACGAGCAGGTGCAGCGCCAGGCCGGCCCAGCCGGCGGCCACCGCCCAGCCCCCGGTCCCGCGGGCGCGCGCGGTGCCGCCC
>JALYMN010000126.1 GCA_030773675.1 Actinomycetota bacterium | reverse complement strand
TCGCTGCGCCGGCTGGCCTTCCGCGTGTCGCCCCTTGTGGACAGGCGAGCCGGCGCTCGCTGCGAAGGGCCGCGCGGGGCAGGTGCCGTAGCGGGCGGGTCGCCGGCAGCGGTCGGGCCCTGGCGTGCGGGGCGCTTCAGTCGCTGCTGGTGCTGCCGATGCACCTGGCGGCACCGGTCGGGGGTGCGGGACCAAGAGGGGTGAGCCGCATGCGTGACGTCGCCGAGGCGGTGCTGCACGGCACCGGCGCCGTGGTGCTGCTGCTGCGCCCAGACGGCGCGGTGGTGCACGTGAACCCCGCGGGCTTGGCGCTGCTCGGCCGGTCGCTGCCCGAGCTGCTGGGCCGTGACGCGATCGGGCTGCTGGCCGCGCCGCGGGACGCCAGTGGGCTGCGGCTGGTGCTGCGGCTGGTGCTGCGGCAGGTGGCGCGGTCCGGGGTGGCACGGACGGTGGAGACCCGGCTGCCGACGGCGGAGGGCGTGACCGGCCATTGTCTGGTGTGGGCGGTGTCGAGCGTGCCGGCGCCGGGGCACGGCGGTGAGGCGCTGCGCGCGCTGGTCGGGGTGGACGTCAGCTCCGCGCGCTCGGAGCTGGAGCAGCTGCGCAGCCAGGCGCTGACCGATGAACTGACCGGGCTGTCGAACCGGGCGCAGGTGACCCGCACGCTGCAGCAACTGGCCGGCACCGGCGCGACGGTGCTGTTCTGCGATCTAAATGGGTTCAAGGCGGTGAACGACAGCTACGGGCACGCCGCCGGCGACGAGGTGCTAGTCGAGGTCGCCCGCCGGTTCGTACGGGCGGTGCGCGGTGAGGACCTGGTCGCTCGGTTGGGCGGCGACGAGTTCGTGATCGTGGCGCCGGCCGCAGTGACGTCGGACCCGGAGGGGCTGCGCCGGCGGGTGCTGGCGGCGGTGCGGCAGCCGATGCTGCTCAGCGGCGGGCTGGTGGTGCTGGTTGGCGCGGCGGTCGGGGTGGCCCGGCTGGAGCCCGGCCGTGACCCGCTGACGGTGCTGCAGCAGGCGGACAGCGCGATGTACGCGGGCAAGCCCAGCCGGATGAGCAGCGCCGCGCTGGTCAGCTCGCCCGGCTGAGGCCGGGCTGCGCCGGTGCAGCCGGCCCGGTGAGTCGGCAGACCCAGATGCTGCTGGGCATGCCGGCGGGGTTCGTGCTGGTCGGGCTCGCGCTGGGCCTGGTGTTCGTGACATGCGCGGGCACGTCCCGGCTCCCCTGGGCCGCCATCCCGCGAAGGGTCGTATTCGGGCACCTGCGACTGGCTGTCACCACAGTCGTGAACGACGATTGGCGCGGCGAGGCCGGTGGGAGGAATGGTCAGAGCACCAGCACCAGCACCAGCACCAGCACCAGCACCAGCACCAGCAGGTACTGGTCGGGCCGAGCCGCCAGGTCATCGGACAGTGCCTGCCAGGTCGGGCCGTTGCCTGACTGGTCGAAGGCCCAGTCGGGGTCCGCGGCGATCGCTGTGCGGGCGGCGTTCAGGAGCTGGGCGGCCTCGCGCGCGTCGAGCACGACCCAGCCAGGGATCGCCAGGGCGGCCAGACCGGGTTCGTTGATGGCGCTGTCGGGGAGCCGGGGGCCTTCGCCGAGCGTTGGCAGCCAGGAAGCGTCCCGCACCTGGGGCATCCGTCGGCGGAAGTCGTCGTAGAACGCCCAGACGCCGCGGAAGTCGTCTCCGACGGCGTGCAGGCCCAGGCGTGCTGGATCGTCCAGGAGCTCGTCGAGCAGGTCCCAGTCCTCGCGTCGAGCGAGTTCGTTCAGCAGGAGCCCGGCTGGTTGCCCGTGAGCGTCGGGTCGGCCTTGCTCGTCGAGCCGCACCGAGTTCAGTGTCGCGAGGTCCAGGCTCAGGAAGCGGAGGTGCTGCTCACGAGCACAACCTCCTGAGTGACTTGCGGCGGCGACGGTTGGTGCGCGGACGGTGCAACGCGGTGCCCGACCCGAGCGAGGACCTGACGGAGTGCGGAACGGCCGACTGGCCTTGTTCCGCGCGCTCGCGGGGTTCCGACAGCCCGTGCAAACGCCTGCAGCACCAGCAGGTCACTGTCCGGGACGAGGACACACCCCCTCTCCCGGCGGTGTCGTTTTACCTCGCCGACCCGAGCGATGCGGCGGCCGTCCGAGATTGACCGGACGGCCGGCGCAGCGGCACTGCCGTCAGGTGGTGCGCAGCTGGTAGCGCAGGAACAGGTGGTCGGAGCAGCGTCGGACGCTGAGCAGCTGGGCGTCGCGGTGCAGGGCCGGCAGCGGCGCGGTGCCTTCGACGAGGCCGAGTCGCGGGCCGGGACCGCGGCCGGCGAGCCGCGGCGACGAGGTGAGGAACAGTTCGTCGACCAGGTCGGCGGCGAGCAGTGAGCCGAACAGGTGCGTCCCGGCCTCGGACACGACGAGCCGGTGTCCCCGGTCGTGCAGCGCCGCCAGCGCCACGTTCAGGTCGACCTCTCCCTCTCCGACGGGGAGGACAGCGCAGCCGGCGGGGAGCCGGCCGGTGAGCGCGCGGGCACCTCGCTGGCTGGTGAGCACGAGCGCCGGGCCGCGCAGCGCGGGGTGGTCGGCGTCGAGCTGCCCGCTGTTGGTGACGACGGCGAGCAGGGGCGCGGTTGGCTGCCCGCAGCGGCGGCGCAGCTCGGCGAAGGCGTCCGTCGCGGCCGGGTAGGCGCGCTGTCCGGTCCAGACCGTCTCGGGGTGGGCGTGCAGGGTGCCGGCGCCGAGGAGCACGACGTCGGCGCAGGCCCGTAGCAGCCCGAGCAGGAACCGGTGGCCGCTGCTTCCGCCGCTGATGATCCTGGTGGAGCGGGGCAGCTCGGGGATCGCGACGATCCGGTCCAGGGCGGTGACGAAGTTGGCGACCAGCCGGGGTTCGGTGAAGCCGAGTGGTCCGCCGTAGGCGGCCTGCAGCTGCTCGGGCAGCTGGTAGGCGGGTAGTCCCTCGGCCTCGTAGAGGACCTCCAGAGCGTCCGGTGCCATCAGGCCCAGCCGTAGACCGGGACGGTCGCGCCAGTGACCGCCCCGGCCGCGTCGCTGCACAGGAACGCGATGACGGCCGCGATCTCCGCCGCCGGCACCGCTGGCGAGGAGCGGGCTGCGCCGCTGCCCGCCGCGATGAGTGCGGGGAGCACGACGTTGACCCGGACGCGTCGGGCAGCGAGCTCGTCGGCCAGGACCTGCGTGAGCCGTACCACCCCGGCCTTGCTGACCGCGTACGCGGCGGCGCCCGCCGACCCCCTCAGCGCGGCCCGGGAGGCGACGTTGAAGATCGCGCCGCCGGAGCCGAGCCGTGTCGCCGCGGCCCGGCACGATGTCCACGTGCCGGTCAGGTTGAACTCGAGCATCCCGGTGTACTCGTCCGGCCGGGTGTCGGCGAGCGCGCCCGGGCGGTAGCCCCCGACGGTGTTGATCAGCCACCGCGGCAGGTGCCTCCGGGCGGCGAGTCGCTCCCACAAGGCCTCGACCTGCTCCGGCAGGGTGAAGTCGACGGTTTCGACGCGGACGGCGGCGGCAGGTCGGCGGGGAGCCGGGCAGCTCCTCGCCGCGGGTCAGGGCGACGACCTGGTCCCCGCGCTCGGCCAGCGCCGTCACGACCGCGCGTCCCAGCGTGCCGCCCGCTCCGCTGACGAGTGCGACGTCCCCGGAAGGTTTCACCGTCCGCCCACTGTGCCGCAGGCCTCGGCCAGGAACTCCCGGCGCAGCTCGGGCTCGTCCTCGTAGGTGCCGCGCCAGAACGAGGTCACGGTGCTGGAGTGCTCCTCCCGGACGCCGCGCATCTGGGTGCACAGGTGCGCGGCCTCCAGCCGGACCGCGACGCCGTGCGGGGCGAGCAGCCCGACCAGGGTGTCGGCGATCTGCTGGCCCATGCGCTCCTGCACGGTGAAGCGGCGGGCGTACAGCCGGACCAGCCGGGTCAGCTTGGAGATCCCGATGATCTGCTCGTG
>JALYMN010000125.1 GCA_030773675.1 Actinomycetota bacterium | reverse complement strand
CGATCGTCCGGATCAGGGCGAGGTCGTGGGTGATGAAGAGCATGGACAGCCCCATCTCGGTGCGCAGCTTGCCCAGCAGCTCGATGATCGCGGCCTGGACGGAGACGTCCAGCGCCGAGGTCACCTCGTCGCAGACGAGCACGGAGGGCTCGGCCGCCAGCGCGCGCGCGATCGCCACCCGCTGACGCTCGCCCCCCGAGAGCTGGTCGGGGTAGCGCTCGGACGCCGAGCCCGAGAGCGCGACGCGCTCGAGGCACTCGGCGACGCGGTTCCGCGACCCCCCGCCGTTCGTCGCGAAGAGGTCGAGCTGACGGGCGATGGTCTGACCGATCGTGCGCCGCGGGTTCAGCGAGGCGTACGGGTTCTGGAAGATGTACTGGATCTCCTGGCGCGCCTGGCGCGAGCGCTGGCGGGCGGACTCGGGCAGCGCGTGGTCGCGCAGCCGGACCTCGCCCGTCCAGTCCTTGTGCAGCCCGGCGACGCAGCGCGCGAGCGTCGTCTTGCCGCTGCCCGACTCCCCCACGAGGGCCAGGCACTCCTGCCGGTGCACGTCGAAGGAGATGTCGAACAGGGTCTGACGGGTGCCGTAGCGCGCGTCGAGGTCGCGCACGGCGAGGACGAGGTCGCCGTCGACCGGCCGCCCGCCGAGCTGGCCGGCGCCCTCGGGGGTCGGCGCCCGCAGCGCCTCCTCGTGGTGGAAGCAGCGAACGGTGTGGCCCTCGCCGAGGTCGGTGACGGGCGGGAAGACCGCGCGCGTCTGCTCGTCGGCGTGCGGGCAGCGCGGGTGGAAGAAGCATCCGGTGGGCCGGTCGCCGGGCAGCGCCGCGCGACCGGGGATGCCGACCACCGTCCGCTTGCCGGCGATGTCCGGCACCGCCCGCAGCAGCCGCTGCGTGTAGGGGTGGCGGGGCGCCGAGAAGATGCGGTGGCGCGGGCCGGCCTCCACGATGCGCCCGGCGTACATGACCGCGACCCGGTCGGCGAGCTCGGCCACCACCGCGAGGTCGTGCGTGACGTAGAGCGCGGCGACCTGGTGGCTGCGGCACAGCTCGCGCACCGTCTCGAGCACGCGGGACTGCGTCGTCACGTCGAGTCCGGTGGTCGGCTCGTCGCACACGATGACCTTCGGGCGGTTGGCGAAGGCCATGGCGATCGCCACCCGCTGCTGCTGCCCGCCCGAGAGCTGGTGCGGGTAGCGGCGCAGGAAGAGGTCGTCGTTGGGCAGGGCCACCTCGCCGAGCGCCTCCCGCACGCGCTCGTGGCGCTCCTGCTCGCTCCACGACGCGGCGTGGGCGTCGAGGACCTCCGAGAGCTGGGTCCCGATCCGCAGCGCCGGGTTGAGCGCCGTGCCCGGATCCTGGGGGATGTACGACACCGTGCCGCCGCGCAGGCGCCGGAGCTCCTCCTCCCCGAGCTCGCCGAGGTCCCGCCCGTCGATGCGCACCGTCCCGCCGCCCACGCGGCCGCCGCCCCGGACGTGCCCGAGCAGGGCCATGCCGATCGTCGTCTTGCCCGAGCCCGACTCGCCCACGAGGCCGAGCACCTCGCCCGCCTGGATCGTCAGGTCGATCTCGTCGACGATGTCGATGCCCGAGCTCGCAAGCTCGATGCGCAGGTCGGCGACGTCGACGACGGGCGCGCTCAGTGCCCCGCCCTCCTGTCGATGCCCGCGACCGCACGCGCGATGCCGTCCGTGATGAGGTTCGTGCCCACGGTCAGGAGCCCGATGGCCACCACGGGGAGCATGACCGCCCACGGCTGCACGGTGATGGCCAGCCGGTTCTCGTTGATCATGAGCCCCCAGTCCGCGGTGGGCGGCTGCAGGCCGAAGCCGAGGAAGCTGATGCCGGCGACCAGCCCGATGGAGTAGGTCATGCGCAGGCCGAGCTCGACGAGCAGCGGGCTGGTGACGTTCGGCAGGATCTCGCTGAAGACGATGCGCCAGCGCCGCTCCCCCACGACCTCCGCGCTCTTGACGAAGTCGCGCTCGACGACCTCTAGCGCCGCGCCGCGGATCACGCGCGCGACGCGCGGCGCGTGGGTCAGGCCGACGGTGAGGATGATGAGCCACAGCTTCGGGCCGATCGCCGAGACGGCGAGCAGCACGAAGATGATCTGCGGGAAGGCCAGGAAGACGTCGTTGAAGCGCATGAGCACGTCGTCGAGCCAGTTGCGCGAGTAGGCCGCGACGAGGCCGATCGCCACGCCGACGACCATGCCCAGGAAGGTCGACGCCGCCGCGAGCCAGAGCACCGTGCGGCCGCCGTGCAAGAAGCGGCTGAGCACGTCGCGGCCGAGCGCGTCGGCGCCGAACACGGCCTCCCCGGAGGGAGCGCTGTTCGGGATGGCGACGAACTCCGTGGGCGTGTACGGGGCGACGAGGGGGCCGGCGAGGGCGACGAGCACGACGAGGCTCGTGATGACCAGCCCGATCCGCGTGCGAGTGAGCCGCAGGGCGTCGCGCAGCAGGCCGAAGCGCTGGCGGTGGGGCGGCGCCGCCGGCTCGGGGATGGGCTGCTCGAGGACGAGGTCGAGCGCGCGGTCGACCGTCTGGTCGCTCACCGGCCCGCCGTCCGCAGCTTGGGGGTCACGAGGATGGTGGCCACGTCGGCGAGCAGGTTGAGCCCGACGTAGATGCCGGCGGCGAGCATGGTCACGGCCTGGACCACGGGCATGTCGCGGTTCGCCACGGCCTCCACGAGCGCCTGCCCGATCCCCGGGTACGAGAAGACGTACTCGACGACGACCACGCCGCCGGCGAGGTAGGCGAGCTGCAGCGCGGTGACCTGGATGGCGGGCACGATCGCGTTGGGCACCGCGTGGCGCCAGATCACGCGGCGGCGGGCCAGGCCCTTGAGGCTGGCCATCGTCACGTACTCGCTCTCCAGGACCTCGACCATCGAGCCGCGCATGATGCGGCTGATGTAGGGGACGACGGCGAGGACGAGCGTGGCCGCGGGCAGCACCACGACCCGGGGGTCCTCCCAGGCCCGGGTGTCCGGCCCGAGCAGCGAGACGGCGGGCAGGAGCTGGGACAGGCCCGTGGCGAAGATGAGGATCAGGGCGATCCCGATGACGAACTCGGGGAGCGCCGCGAGCACGAGCGAGGTCGTCGAGATGACGTGGTCGACCGCGCGGTCGCGGCGCATCGCGGTCCACACGCCGAGGAGGATCGAGGTGGGGATCGCCACCGCGGCGGAGACGAGCACGAGGAACAGGGAGTTGCCCACCCGGGCGGAGAGGAGCTCGCTCACCGGCGCGCGCGTCGCCGCCGACTGCCCGAGGTCGAAGGTGACGATCCCCGTGAGCCACTTGACGTACTGGGTGAGGACGGGCTCGTTCAGGTTGAGCTGACGGCGCAGCGCCGCCAGGCGGTCCGGCGTCGCCTCGCGCCCGAGGATCGCCTGCGCGGCGTCACCCGGCAGCGCGAGGGTCGCCGCGAAGACCAGGATGGAGACGAGCCACAGGGTCAGCGCCCCGAGCGCGAGTCGGCGCAGGACGAGCCTGGCGGACAGGGCTCAGGACCTCCCGGTCGTGCTGGTCACGCGGCGACGTTCCCACACTTCCCCGTCGGCGTGCAACCGGCAACCCGCGCTGCCCCCGCGCTGTCGCACGAACGTGCGGCGGCTGGAGGAGAGGGGTTGCGTCACACTGGCGCGGTGACCGAGGACA
>JALYMN010000124.1 GCA_030773675.1 Actinomycetota bacterium | reverse complement strand
GCCGCGGAGGCCGTCGCCGTCCCGGCCTCGGGCGCCTGGACCCGCGGCACCGTGAGGACTCCCGCTCCGGCGACCGCGAGCGACGCGAGGATCAGCGCGCGGGTGCCGCGGGGAGCCGGCGGGCGGGGCGACCGCTCCGGCCCGGACTCCAGCAGCTCCACGACAGGACGGTAGCCCCAGCTCGCGGAGCCCGCTCGTGGGTCCCGTGCCTCAGGCCGCCCGGTACGTCGTGAGCGACACCGCCACGTAGTGCGCTGCGAACGCCGCGAGCGTGAGGGCGTGGAACACCTCGTGGAAGCCGAACCAGCGCGGCGAGGGGTTCGGACGGCGGGTCGCGTAGACGACCGCTCCCGCGCTGTAGAGCAGCCCCCCGAGGACGAGCAGGGCGAGCACGGCGGCACCGCCGGCCCGGCCGAGTTGGGGCAGGAACGCGACGGCCACCCAGCCGAGCCCGAGGTAGAGGGCCGTGAAGCCCCAGCGCAGCGGCCGTCGCACGGCGTTGCGCAGCACGACGCCGACCAGCGCGCCGCCCCACACCAGGCTGAGCGTGGTCCAGCGCGGCCACCCCTCGAGCAGCAGCAGTGCGAAGGGCGTGTAGGTGCCGGCGATGAGCACAAAGATCATCGACTGGTCCAGCCGGCCCAGAACGTCCTCGACGCGGGACGACCACGACCCGCGGTGGTATGCCGCAGAGGTGCCGAACAGCCCCGAGACCGAGACCGCGTAGACCGAGGCCGCCAGGCGCGGCAGCCCGCCGGGCGCGAGGCAGACCAGCGCCGTCCCGGTGACGAGCGAGACCGCGAACGCGACTTGGTGCAGCACGCCCCGCAGACGCGGCTTGAGCTGCCCGAGGAGGTCGGTGGTGAGCCCGGCGGTGCGGGTGCCTACCTCTCGTGGGCTCGCCGCCACCCGTCGCTCCCGTCCGTCGCTGTCCTGGTCCGCCGTCCGTCGCGCCCGTCTGTTCCCCTTCGCGCGGGGGTAGGCCCGTGTTGCACGTGCGTCACCTCACACGCCCGGCACCGAGTGCCACGGGTATCTTCGCGGGATTCGGGGCCGCCGCGACCGCGCGCGGCCGGTCCCCCGCACCTCGACGAGAGGGTCTCCCATGACCACGACGACGCCTCAGATCCCGGGCCTGGACCGAGCGCCCACGACCAACGAGAAGCTCGTCGCATGGGTCCGCGAGATCGCGGGGCTGACCAAGCCCGACCGGGTCGAGTGGTGCGACGGCTCCGAGGAGGAGTGGCAGCGGCTGACGCAGTTGCTCGTCGACGCGGGCACCTTCGTCAAGCTCGACGAGACCAAGCGACCGAACAGCTTCTACGCCGCGTCCGACCCCAGCGATGTCGCGCGCGTCGAGGACCGCACGTACATCTGCTCGGAGAAGGAGGAGGACGCCGGCCCGACCAACAACTGGGTGGCGCCGGCGGAGATGCGGTCCACGCTCTCCGGCCTGTTCGACGGGTGCATGCGCGGCCGCACCATGTACGTCGTCCCGTTCTGCATGGGTCCGCTCGGCAGCCGGATCAGCCAGCTCGGCGTCGAGATCACCGACTCGCCCTACGTCGTGGTGAGCATGAAGATCATGACCCGGATGGGGACGGCGGCGCTCCAGCAGATCGGTGCGGACGGCTTCTTCGTCCCCGCGGTCCACACCGTCGGCAAGCCGCTGGCCGCCGGCGAGCAGGACGTCACGTGGCCCTGCAGCGATACCAAGTACATCGTCCACTACCCGGAGACGCGCGAGATCTGGTCCTACGGCTCCGGGTACGGCGGCAACGCCCTGCTCGGCAAGAAGTGCTTCGCCCTGCGCATCGCTTCGGTCATGGCGCGCGACGAGGGCTGGATGGCCGAGCACATGCTCATCCTCAAGCTGACCCCGCCGGACGGCGAGCCGAAGTACGTCACCGCCGCCTTCCCCAGCGCCTGCGGCAAGACCAACCTCGCGATGCTCACCCCGACCCTGCCCGGCTGGAAGGTCGAGACGGTCGGCGACGACATCGCCTGGATGCGGTTCGGCGAGGACGGCCAGCTCTACGCCATCAACCCCGAGGCCGGCTTCTTCGGCGTGGCCCCCGGCACCGGCGTCGACACCAACGCCAACGCGGTCGACACCTTTTACGGCAACTCGATCTTCACCAACGTGGCGCTGACGGACGACGGCGACGTGTGGTGGGAGGGCTTGACCGAGGAGCCCCCGGCGAACCTCACGGACTGGAAGGGCAACCCCTGGACGCCGGACTCCGGCACGCCGGCGGCCCACCCGAACAGCCGCTTCACCACCCCGGCCGGCCAGTGCCCGACCATCGCGCCGGAGTGGGAGGACCCGAAGGGCGTCCCGGTCAGCGCGATCCTGTTCGGCGGGCGCCGCGCGACCGCCGTCCCGCTGGTGACCGAGTCCTTCGACTGGCAGCACGGGACGTTCCTCGGCAGCACGGTGTCGTCCGAGACGACCGCCGCCGCGGCGGGCGCCATCGGCCAGCTCCGCCGCGACCCGTTCGCCATGCTGCCCTTCTGCGGCTACAACATGGGCGACTACGCGGGGCACTGGCTGGAGATCGGCGAGGCGACCACGGCCGACAAGCTGCCGCGCATCTACTACGTCAACTGGTTCCGCAAGAACGACGAGGGCAAGTGGCTGTGGCCCGGGTTCGGCGAGAACAGCCGCGTGCTCAAGTGGATCGTCGACAGGCTCGAGGGCCGGGCGCAGGGCGTGCGAACGCCGATCGGCGTCCTGCCGGCCGAGGGCGAGCTCGACGTCGAGGGCCTCGACCTCCCGGCTGAGGACCTCGCGCTGCTGCTGAGCGTGGACCCCGAGGTGTGGAAGCAGGAGGCCGCGCTCATCCCCGAGTTCTTCGACCAGTTCGGCGAGCACCTGCCCCAGGCCCTCAAGGACGAGCAGCGCAAGCTCGTGGAGCGGCTCGAGCAGGGCTGACCCGCCGTCCCGGAGTCCGGTCCCGCGCAGGCGGTCCCGGGCTCCGGCCGTTGCAGGGCGTGGCCGCAGGACAGCGTTGCGTGGACCGGGTGCTGCCGGGCGGCGCGGTCTCCCCGGTTACGCTTCCGCCGCCGGAAGGGGGTCAGGTGGGGCTGCGCGACCTCGTCTACGACGTGTACGAGCGGCGGCTGGCCGCGTCGCTGAGCCGCAGCGGCGCGCCGGTGCCGCGGCACGTCGGCGTCATCCTCGACGGCAACCGGCGCTGGGCCAGGTCCGTCGGGGCGTCGAGCAGCCAGGGGCACCAGCGCGGCGCGGACAAGATCGTGGACCTGCTCGGCTGGTGCGACGAGGCCGGCGTCGACCTGGTCACCCTCTGGCTGCTGTCGACGGACAACCTCGCCCGGCCGGAGTCGGAGCTCGCGCCGCTCCTGCGGATCATCGAGGGCGTCGTCACCGACCTGGCCGCGCCGCAGAACCGCTGGACGCTCAACATCGTGGGGGCGCTGGACCTGCTGCCGGCCGAGACCGCGCGGATGCTCAAGGAGGCCGCCGAGGGCACCCGAGGGCGGTCGGGGGTCGAGGTGAACGTCGCCGTTGGGTACGGCGGGCGGCGCGAGATCGCCGATGCCGTCCGGTCGCTGCTGCAGGCCCACGCCGCCAGCGGACGCACCCTGGAGGAGGTCGCCGGGCTGCTCGACGTCGAGCACATCGCCGAGCACCTCTACACCCGCGGCCAGCCCGACCCCGACCTGGTGATCCGGACCAGCGGGGAGCAGCGGCTGTCGGGCTTTCTGCTCTGGCAGAGCGCGCACAGCGAGTTCTACTTCTGCGACGCCTACTGGCCCGACTTCCGCCACGTCGACTTCCTGCGCGCGCTACGCGCCTACGCCGCCCGCCAGCGGCGCTACGGCACCTGACCCGCATGCCGCTCGACCCGCAGGTCGCCGCCCTGCTCGCCGCCCTCGACGCGCTCGGGCTCGCCCCGGTGCACACCCTGACCGCTGCCCAGGCGCGCACCCAGTACGACGCCGTGGTCGCAGCGCGACGCGGGCCCGGCTTCGTCCCTGAGCCGGTCGGTGACGTGGAGGACCTGCGCGTGCCGGGCGGCCCGCCGGTGCGGCTGTACCGGCCGGCCGGAGTGGTGCAGCCGGCGGTCCTCGTGTTCGCTCACGGAGGCGGCTGGGTCGTCGGCGGGCTCGAGTCGCACGACGCCGTCACCCGGGTGCTCTGCCGCCGGGCCGGCCTCGCGGTCGTGGCGGTCGACTACAGGCTCGCGCCGGAGCATCCCTACCCCCAGCCGCTCGAGGACGTGCTCAGCGCCGTGAGATGGGTGGCCGGGGCCGCCGACGAGCTCCGCCTCGACGCCGGACGGCTGGCCGTGGGCGGCGACAGCGCCGGCGGCAACCTTGCTGCGGCCGCCGCCCTGGCGCTGCGCGAGACCGGACCGTCGCTCGCCGCCCAGCTGCTGGTGTATCCGGCCGTCGACGTCAGGGCCACGGCGGCGTCGTACGCCGAGAACGCCAACGGGTACTTCCTGTCCGCCACGGACATGCGCTGGTACTGGCGGCAGTACGCAGGACCCGACCCCGACGCGCGCGACCCACTTCTGTCGCCGCTCGCCGCGCCGTCGCTGGCGGGCCTGCCGCCGGCGGTCGTCGTCACGGCGGAGTACGATCCGCTGCGCGACGAGGGGGACGACTACGCCCGCCGGCTCGCCGCCGAGGGCGTCGAGGTGTGGCACCGGGGCTACGCCGGCCTCACCCACGGCTTCTTCGGCAGTGGGGCGGTGGTCGACGCGGCCGCCGTCGCGGTCGACGAGACCGCCGCCGCCTTGGCCGCGCTGCTGCACGACTGACGTTCACCTGGACGGCGGGCGTGTCGTCCCACCCCCGCCGCCGGGCGCGTCCTACCGTCGCCGCAGCGGCAGCACCCGCTCGCTGCTCGGGAGGCCTCGTGCGCGGACGTGCGT
>JALYMN010000123.1 GCA_030773675.1 Actinomycetota bacterium | reverse complement strand
CCTGCAGGCCGAGCCGGCGCCGGCGGGCCAGCCAGAGCGCCGAGAGCACGGCGGCCAGCGCAGTGCCCGCGCCGCCGAGGACGATCGCCGCGCGGGCGCCGAAGGCCTCGGCGAGGGCTCCGACGAGGGGTGCGCCGAGCGGGGTGCCGCCGAGGAACACGAGCACGTACAGCGCCAGGACCCGCCCGCGCAGCTGCGGGTCGGAGCGCAGTTGCAGCGTGCTGTTCGCGGTCGTGGTGAGCGTGAGCACGGCGACGCCGGTGGGCACGAGCAGCACCGCCATGACGGCGAACGACGGCGCCAGGCCGACGGCCACCTCGAGCAGCCCGAACGCGAGCGCGGCGACGAACAACCGGCGCTGCCGGGGCGCGCCCGTGCCCCTCGCGCCGGCCAGGGCGCCGAGCAGCGAGCCGAGCGCGAGCGCGCTGGTGAGCAGCGCGTAGGACCCGGCGCCGCGGCCGAACACCTCCTTCGCCGCCAGCGCGAGGGTGGTCTGGAAGTTCAGCCCCACCATGCCGGTGACGCCGACGAGGACGATCGGGACGAGCAGCTCCGGGCGCGAGCGGACGTAAACCAGGCCCTCGCGAGTCTGCCCGGGAGCGCGGGCGGCGCGACGTCCGGGGCGCAGCTCGGCGGGGCGCATGGCCGCGAGCCCCGCGATCACGGCGAGGTAGGTCAGCGCGTTGGCGAGGAACACCCAGCCGGTCCCGGCGGCGGCGATGCCGGCGCCGGCGAGCGCGGGCCCGACGATCCGCGCCGAGTTGAACGTCGCGCTGTTGAGGCTGACGGCGTTCGGCAGGTCGTCGGGGTCGACCATCTCGCTGACGAACGCCTGCCGCACCGGGGTGTCGACGGCCGACGCGACGCCGAGCCCGAGGGCGAGCGCGTACACGTGCCACAGCTGGACGGCGCCGGTGAGGTCGAGCACGGCGAGGGCCAGCGCGAGCAAACCCATCGCGGCCTGCGCGGCGAGCAGCAGCCGGCGCTTGTCGTAGCGGTCGGCGAGCACGCCGCCGTACAGGCCGAGCAGCAGGACGGGCAGGAACTGCAGGCCGACGGCGAGGCCGAGCGCCACCCCGCTGTCACCGGACAGCTCGAGGACGAGCCAGTCCTGCGCGACCCGCTGCGCCCAGGTGCCGGACAGCGAGACCACCTGCCCGGCCGCGAACAGCCGGTAGTTGCGCACCCGCAGCGAGCGGAAGGTCGCTCCCAGCCCCGACGGCGGTCTCGGCACTCCCCCGGTCTCACCGTCGGCCCGGCGGGTGAACCGCAACCCGCACCTCATGTCGGTCAGGTCACAGGACCGCCCCGCGCGTTTCTCCCCCTGCCCGGCGAGGACATCGCAGAGGAGGGCGGTCCGCCCCCGCGTCTGGAGGAGCCGCACATGACCCGCAGCCGCCGCGCCGTCCGCGCCGTGCGTCCCGTCGGAGCCGCTCTCGCCGTCGCGCTGGTGCTGGCCGGGTGCTCGGGCGGCGGCGTCGAGGTCCGGGCACCGGACGTCGACGTGACCCCCGGGGATCTGGACGTGCAGGCGCCCAGCGTCGACGTGCCCGACGTCGACCTGCCCAGCGTCGACGTGCCCAGCGTCGACGTGCCGGACGTCGACGCGAGCGACCTGCCCGACGTCGACGTGTCCGTGGGCGTCGACCAGGGCGGCGACGGGCAGTAGCCGGCGCGCGCCGGGACCAGGCCCGGTCGGGGGACGGCGGGCGCGGCGGCCGGCCGGAGGCGCCGCGGCCTCAGCCGGCGAGCGCGTCCTGGATCGGGTCGATGCCGAAGTACACGAGGAACAGGACCGCGACGACCCACAGCAGCGGGTGCACGTCGCGCGCCCGGCCCTGGGTGAGCTTGAGCAGAGCGTAGGAGACGAACCCGGCCCCGATCCCGTTGGTGATCGAGTACGTGAACGGCATCACCACGATGGTGAGGAACGCCGGGATCGCGAGCGCGTAGTCGTCGAAGTCGATGTTGCGCACCTGCGTGAGAAGCAGGAACCCGACGACGACGAGCGCGGGCGACGCCGCCTCGAACGGCACGATCGCGACCAGCGGGGTGAAGAACAGCGCGAGCAGGAAGAGCCCGCCCGTGACGACGCTGGCGAGGCCGGTGCGCGCGCCTTCGCCGACGCCCGCCGCCGACTCGATGTAGGTCGTCGCGGACGACGCCGAGGCCGCGCCGCCGGCGACGGCCGCCAGGCTGTCGACGAACAGCACCCGGTCGGCGCCCGGCAGGCGGCCCTGCTCGTCGAGCAGGCCCGCCTCCGCGCCGACCCCGACGACCGTGCCCATCGTGTCGAAGAAGTCCGCGAGCATGAGGGTGAAGACGAGGAGCAGCGCGGCGACGACGCCCACCCGCGCGAACCCGCCGAGCAGCGAGAACTGCCCGAGCAGCGACAGGTCGGGCAGGCCGGCGACCTGGTCCGGCAGCCCCGGCGTGTTCAGCGACCACCCGGTGGGGTTGACCTCGCCGTCCGGGCCGACGGCCGGGCCGATCTCGAACACGGCCTCGACGACGGCGGCGATGAGCGTCGTCAGCACGATCCCGAGCAGGATCGCCCCCTTGGTCCGGCGCGCCACGAGCACGACGGTGATCGCGAGCCCGAGGACGAAGACCACCGTGGGCCAGCCGCGCAGCTGCCCGCCCGCACCGAGCTGCACCGGCACGGTCGTGCCGGCGGCGTCCGGATGCGCCGCACGAACCCGGCGTCCACGAAACCGATGAGCGCGATGAACAGGCCGATGCCGACGCTGATGGCGGTCTTGAGCGCGGCCGGGATGGCGTTGAACACCGCACCGCGCACGCCGGTGAGCACGAGCACGGCGATGACCAGGCCCTCGAGGACGACGAGCCCCATCGCGTCGGCCCAGCTCATCTCGCTGGCGATCGAGAAGGTCACGAAGGCGTTGAGGCCGAGCCCGGTCGCGACCGCGAAGGGGTAGCGCCCGACGACGCCCATCACCAGCGTCATTCCCGCGGCGACCAGCGCGGTGGCGGCGGCGACCTGCGGGACGCCGAGCGTGCGCCCGTCGGCGTCCTCGGCCAGCCCGATGATGAGCGGGTTGAGCACCACGATGTAGGCCATCGTGAAGAACGTCGCCAGACCGCCGCGCACCTCGCGCTCGACCGTCGAGCCCCGCTCGCTGATCACGAAGTAGCGGTCGAGGCGGTTGCGGGGCGTGCGGGCCGCGTCCGGCAGGTGCGTGGTCACGGGGAGCAAGGGTCCCAGACCGCCGCGGGCCTCGCCCCGAGACGTCGACAGGCACGTGCGGGAGGCACCGCGGGCGTAGCCTCGGCGACGTGTCGTTGTTCGCGAGCAGGGGGACGGCCCGGCAGCCCGACCCCGAGCCGCTGCGGACCAACGACGTCCCCGTCGTGGCCGCGGGGACCGGGCTGTGGGCCGGCGCGCTGGTCGTCCTGCTCGTCCTGCGCGCCCGGGGCGCGGACGTCGAGGACTGGTGGATGGCGATGTGCGTCTGCGGCATCGCGCTCGGGCTGATCGGCGTGCGGGTGTGCCAGGTCCGGCAGCGGGGGGACCGGCGGCGCGACGAGCCGCCCCAGGTGTCGCCGCTGCCCTGACCGCCGTCCCGGGCGGGCTACTGCACGAGCTTCGTGCGCAGGGCCCGGACGGCGACCAGCCACATGACGGCGCCGAACACGCCCAGCAGCGCGACCGAGCCCAGGTCGGCGAGCGGCTCCAGGCCGAACACGGCGTGGCGCACCAGCTCGACGCAGTGGTGGAGCGGGTTGAGCCGGGCCAGGGCCTGCGCCCAGCCCGGCAGCCCCTCGAGCGGGAAGAACGTCCCGGCCACGAGGAACACCGGCGTGAGCACGATCGAGATGACGTAGTTGAAGCTGTTGATGCTCGGCACGATCGCGGAGCACCAGATGCCGAAGCAGGCGAAGCCGAAGCCGGTCAGGGTGCCGATGAACGGGACCAGCAGCATGCCCGGGCTCGGGTCGAGCCCGAAGCCGACCGCGACGGCCAGCGGCGCCAGCCCGTAGGCGCCCGACTTGAGCGCGAGGAACAGCGCCTCGGCGGTGACGAGGTCCTCGGTGTCGACCGGGGCGGCGAGCATGGCGTCGTACGTGCGCTGGAAGGTGCGCTTGACGAAGGTGGCGAACATGCCGGGGAACGCCGAGGAGAACAGCACCGCGGTGGCGACGACGCCGGTGCCGACGAACACGACGTAGTCGTAGCCGGCGACCTGCGACACGAGCGCGCCGAAGCCGAAGCCGAACGCCAGCAGGTACATGAGCGGCTCGACGATCGAGGAGACCGTCGTCGACGCCCAGTAGCGCCGGTACATGACCCACTCGCGGGCCATCACCCCGCCGACCGCAGCCGGCTCGACGAGCGCCCTCACGCGACCTCCTCCCCGGTGAGCAGCACGAACACGTCCTCGAGCACCGCCTCGCGGCGGCGCAGCCCGACCTCCGGCGCGACGGCGCCGAGGTCCTGCGGGTCGACGCCCTCCGCGCGCAGGACGGACAGCGACGGACCGGTGCGCCGGGTGGGCAGGCCGGCGCGGGCGGCGCGGCCGGCGAC
>JALYMN010000122.1 GCA_030773675.1 Actinomycetota bacterium | reverse complement strand
CGATGGAAGTGCACGGCCACCCGGGCGCCCTCGGCGGCGAAGGCGCGCGCGGTGGCGGCGCCGATCCCGCCCGAGGCGCCCGTGACGAGCACGCCGGCGCCGGAGAGCCCGAGGTCCATCTACCGAGCGGCGGCGCCGACCAGCGGGCGCTCGTCCGCGCGGGCGGTCTGCGTGCGCGGCACCAGGAAGCCCGCGGCGGCCACCGCCCACAGGATCGCGAGCCAGGTCAGCGCGGCGAGGGTGACGTGGATCCACACCAGGCCGGCGGGCAGCGCGAGCGCGTACTGGGTGATCCCCACGAGGCCCTGGAGGGCGAGCAGCGCGCAGACGACGCCCACCGCGAGGCGGTGCTGGGGCTCGGCGCCCCGGCGGCGCAGGAGCCACCAGAGGCCCACGGCGAACACGCCGAGCACGGCGGCGAGGCGCCCGTGCTGGTGGATCATCCAGTCCAGGGTGTCCGCGCCGCGGACGTCGAGGCGGTTGATGACGTCGCCGGTGCCCGCGCCGCCCGCGTGGGGGCCGGCCGCGGTCGCGGCGGTGCCGACGAGGATGGTGAACGAACCGAGGGGGAGCAGTGCGCGCGTGGCCCACACGCCGAGGCGGTCGCTCGAGCGCGGGCGGTCGCCCGGCTCGTGATGCGCGCGCCAGGTCAGCGCGACCGTGGCGTCGAGGAGCACCATGGAGAGCACGTAGTGGCCCATGACGAAGCCGGGCGCGAGGTGGTGCTTGACGGTGAGCGCGCCCAGGCCCGCCTGCCCGATCACGCCGAGGACGGGCAGCGCGCTGAGCACGAGCAGGTCGCGGCGCCGGGGCCGCCGGCGCCAGGCGAGGACCGCGGCGGCGACGACGATCAGGCCCACGAACCCCGAGAGCAGCCGGTTGCCGTACTCGATGAGCGCGTGGGTCTCGAGCGGCGCCACGGCCTGCCCGTAGCACTTGGGCCAGTCCGGGCAGCCCAGCCCCGAGCCCGTGAGGCGGACCCCCGCCCCGGTGAGCACGATGAGGGTCAGCGCGATGAGCGTCACCAGGGTGACCTGCGCGTAGCGCTGGGGCGACAGGGTGGGCAGCCGCATCGGCTGCCAAGCTTAGGCAGTGCGCCTGCTCCCGACCCGCCTCGACGGGCCCCTGCTGCTCGAGCCCGCCGTGCACGGCGACGCCCGCGGCTTCTTCTGCGAGACCTTCCGTGCGGACCTGTGGCGCGAGCACGGGATCGACGAGCCCTGGCCCCAGGACAACCACTCGCGCTCGGGCCGGGGCGTCGTGCGGGGCATGCACTTCACGGTGGGCGCGGGCCAGGCGAAGCTCGTCCGCGTCGCCCGGGGGCGGATCCTCGACGTCGTCGTCGACCTGCGCCGCGCCTCGCCGACCTTCGGCGAGGCGGAGGCCCACGAGCTCGACGACGAGGCGCTGCGCCAGCTCTACGTCCCCATCGGCTTCGCGCACGGCTTCTGCGTGCTCAGCGACGTGGCCGACGTCATCTACAAGGTCTCGAACCCCTACGACCCCGCGGTCGAGCGCGGCTTCCGCTTCGACGACCCCGAGGTCGGGATCCCGTGGCCGCAGGACCTCGAGCTCCAGGTCTCCGAGCGCGACGCGACGGCGCCGCCCCTGGGGGAGATCGCCGCGGGGCTGCCGTTCTAGGCGCCGATCGCGATGTGGGAAACGACAGCGGAGACCCGGACGAGCGCTCCGCCGGACGCGGTGGGGCGCTGCGGAGCGACGCGGCCCGCTGGCACGACTGGAATGACAGGATCGAGCGCGCGCGGCTCCTGGGGCCGTTCGCGCGGGGGACCATCGCCGAGATCCGGTTCAAGCGCGCCCCGCGGTCGCTGCCCTTCACGATCACCCAGCTCGAGGACGAGCGGGTCTTCACCGACGGGACCCGGCTGCCCGGCGCGCGCCTCGGGCACGAGCACCGCTTCGAACCGGTCGACGGCAAGACCCGCATCCTCCATCGCCTCTTCCTCGACGGCGCGGCCGAGCGGTTGTGGGCGCTGCTCGTGGGAGCCCAGATGCGCGCTGCGGTCCGGTCGTTCGTCGCTCGTGAGCGCGAGCTCGCCGAGGCGAGCGCGGGCGGCGGTCCGCCCTAGCCTCCCTCCGATGTCGCGGCCGCCCGCCATCGTCGTCGAGGGCGTCACGAAGGCGTTCACCCTGCCCCGCGAGCGCCGCCACACCCTCAAGGAGCGGGTGCTGCGCCCGGGGCGCACCGCGGGCGAGCGCTTCCAGGCGCTGCGCGACGTCTCCCTGCGGGTCGACCAGGGCGAGTTCTTCGGCATCGTGGGCCGCAACGGCTCGGGCAAGAGCACGCTGCTCAAGTGCCTGGCCGGCATCTACCGGGTCGACGGGGGGCGCATCGCCGTCGCCGGGCGCCTCTCGCCCTTCATCGAGCTCGGGGTGGGGTTCAACCCCGACCTCGCCGCCCGCGACAACGTCCTGCTCAACGGGCTCATGCTCGGCCTCACCCCGCGCGAGGCGCTGCGGCGCTTCGACGAGATCGTGGCCTTCGCCGAGCTCGAGGACTTCGTCGACCTCAAGCTCAAGAACTACTCCTCGGGGATGCAGGTGCGCCTGGCCTTCAGCGTGATGGCCCAGGTCGACGCCGACGTCTACCTCATCGACGAGGTGCTCGCCGTGGGCGACGCCGCCTTTCAGCAGAAGTGCTTCGACGTGTTCGCCCGGCTGCGCGACCGCGGGCGCACGATCGTGCTCGTGACCCACGACATGGCCGCCGTGCGCGCGCACTGCGACCGGGCGACCCTGCTCGAGGGCGGCGCCGTGCGGCTCGTGGGCGACCCGGAGCGGGTGGGCACCCATTACCTCGAGCTGAACTTCGGCCGCGACCACGCCGCGCAGGGCCCGGGCGACCCGGCGACGGAGCGCTTCGGCGACGCCGCCGCGGAGGTCCTCGAGGCCTGGTTCGAGGACGAGGACGGCCAGCGCACGGACCACCTGCCCCACGGCGCGCCGCTGACCTTCCGCATGCAGGTGCGCTTCCGCGAGCGCATGGAGGACGCGATCCTCGCCTTCGCCCTGGAGGACGATCACCACACCGTCCTCTTCGCCAGCGGCAGCGCCCACCAGGGCCTGCCCAGCGGCGTGCAGGAGGCCGGCGAGGAGCTCGTCTACGGCGTGCGGCTGCGCAACGTGTTCGCCCGCGGGCGCCTGCACGCGACGCCCTGGGTGCTCCACGGCGACGGGGTGCGCATCGCCGACCGGCGGCCGCGGCTGACCTCGCTCGTGGTGACCGCCCTGCAGGAGACGGGCGCCGTCGTCGACCTGCCCCACGACGCCGTGCTCGAGCGCGCCGGGGAGCGAGTGTGAGCGCGGTCGCCGCCCCGCCGCTCGTCGAGGTCCGCGGCCCGGGCGCGCTCTCCGGCGGCCCCCGCCGCTTCGCCTACCTCGCGCTCATGCTCGCCTGGACGACCTTCAAGCTGCGCTTCTTCGGCTCCGCGCTCGGCTACCTCTGGCAGCTCCTGCGTCCCCTCGCGCTGTTCGGGGTGCTCCTCTTCGTCTTCACCCAGGTGGCCCGGGTGGGCGCCGACGTCGCCTTCTATCCCGCGGTGCTCATCGCGAACATCGTGCTCTTCACCTGGTTCGCCGACGGTTCGAGCGCGGTGACCTCGCTCGTCGACCACGAGAGCCTCGTGCGCAAGATCCACTTTCCGCGGCTGGCGATCCCCGTCGCCGTCGTGCTCACCGCCTCGCTGAACCTCGTGCTCAACGGCCTCGTCGTGCTCGCCTTCGCGCTGGCGCTCGGCGTGCGGCCCCGGTGGACCTGGCTCGAGCTGCCCCTCCTCGTGGGCGCGCTCGGGGTGCTGACCGTGGGCATGGCCATGCTCCTCTCGGCGCTCTACGTGCGCTTTCGCGACGTGAAGCCGATCTGGGAGGTCTGCCTGCAGGTGCTCTTCTACGGCAGCCCGATCCTCTACGCCCTGGAGGCCGTCGACCTCCCCGGCCGGCTGCGCGAGCTCATGATGCTCAACCCGCTGGCCGCCATCCTCCAGCAGGTCCGCCACGCGGTCATCGACCCCGCGGCGCCGAGCGCCGCCGAGCTCGCGGGGGGCGCGGGGTGGCTGCTCGTGCCCGCCGCGATCGTCGTGGGCGCGTTCGCCCTGGGCTTCTGGGTGTTCGACCGCGAGGCGCCCCGCATCGCCGAGGAGCTCTAGGGTGCCCGGCGTGTCCAGCGGCGACGAGGTGGCGGAGCTGCGCGCGCGCGTCGCCCAGCTCGAGCGCGAGCTGGCCGACCAGGCCGCCCGCGCGAACGCGGCGGTGGCCGCCGCCGAGGACCGGGCCTACTGGCTCGACCGCTGGCACGTGGACCTCAACGCGCTCATGCGCCGGCGGGGAGCGAGCGAGCTTCGGGCCGCGCTACGGGCCGGTCGCGCCGTCGGCCGGCGGGCGCGCCGGGTGCGTCGCGCCCTGGGCCGATGAGCCTGCGCGTCTCCGTCGTCATCCCGGTCAAGGACGGCGAGCGCTTCCTGCGCGAGGTGCTCGAGGCGCTGGCCGGCGAGGGGCCCGACGAGGTGCTCGTGGTCGACTCGGGCTCACGCGACGCCTCGCTCGAGATCGCCCGCGCGGCCGGGGTCGAGCTCCTCGAGATCCCCCCCGAGGCCTTCGCCCACGGCCGCACGCGCGACCTCGCCGCCGAGCGCACCCAGGGCGACGTGATCGCCTTCCTCACCCAGGACGCCACGCCCGCGCCGGGCTGGCTCGCCGCGCTGCGGGAGGGCTTCGCCCTCGGCGAGGACGTCGGCGTCGTGTTCGGGCCGCACCTGCCCCGGCCGCAGACGAGCCCGATGATCGCCCGCGAGCTCACGGACTTCTTCGCCACCTTCGCCCCGCGCGACGCCGGGCCGCGCGTCTTCGGGCCCGGCGACCCGACCTTCCTCTCCAACGTGAACGCCGCCTACCGCCGGGCCTGCTGGAGCGAGTTGCGCTTCCCCGACGTCGCCTACTCCGAGGACCAGGCCTTCGGGCGCGCCCTGGCCGCGCATCCGCGCTGGCGGAAGGCGTTCCACCCGCGGGCGGCCGTCCTGCACGCGCACGACTACCCCCCGGCGGAGTTCATGCGCCGCTACTTCGACGAGTACCGCGGGCTGCGCGAGACCATCGGGCACGTGGAGCGCATCGGCGTGCGCTCGACGGTGCGCGACGTGCGCGGGCTCGTGGCCGCCGACCGGCGCTGGATGCGCGAGCAGGGGCTCGGGCGCCGGGCGCAGGCGGGCTGGACGGGGCGTTCGCTCGTGCACCATGCCGGGCGCAAGGCGTTCTCCGCGCTCGGGTCGCGGGCGACCTCGCTGCCCCCGGCGCTGCAGCGGCGCCTCTCGCTCGAGCGTCGCGCCCAGGCCGCCCTCGCGAGCGCCGAGCAGCCGCCCCAGCCCGGGGTCCCGCCCGCCCCCGCGCTGCCGGCGATCCGCCACCACCCCGCCACGAAGGAGCACCACGAGTACGAGCCGGTGGCGCGCTTCTACCGGCACGGCGCCACGCACCTGCTGCCCCCCGTCCCCGGGATGGCCGACCGCGAGCGCCTGCACCTCGCGTTCGTGGTGCCCCCCTTCGGGATCGGCTCGGGCGGGCACAACATCATCTTCCAGCTCGTGCTGCGCCTCGAGCGGATGGGCCACACGTGCTCGATCTGGGTCCACGACCCGTTCGGCGATCGCCGGCAGGAGTGGCCCGCGGTCAAGCGGCGCACGATCGTCGAGCACTTCGCGCCCGTGCGGGCGCCCGTGTACGAGGGCCTGCACCAGTGGTTCGGCGCCGACGTCGCGGTGGCCACGGGCTGGCAGACCGCCTTCCCCGTCCTGCAGCTCGAGGGCTGCCGGGCGCGGGCCTACCTCGTCAACGACCACGAGCCCGAGTTCTACCCCACGTCTGTGGAGTCCCACTGGGCGGCGCTGACCTACCAGCAGGGCCTCTACGGCATCTGCGGGAGCCCTTGGCTGCGCGACCTCTACCGCGACGAGTACGGCGGCCAGGCGGGGAGCTTCCAGTACGGCGTCGACCATGCCGTGTACCACCCGCGGGCGATCGAGCGCCGGCGCGACACCGTCGTCTTCTACAGCCGCACCACCACCCCGCGCAGAGCGGTCGCGCTCGGGGTCCTCGCCCTGCACGAGCTCTGGCGCCGTCGCGGAGGCGACCTGCGTGTGGTGACCTTCGGGGACAGCTGGCCGCTCGACGCGCCGTTCCCGACCGAGCACGCGGGCGTGGCCACGCCGGAGGAGCTCTCCTGGCTGTTCTCGGAGGGCACGGTCGGGCTGTGCCTGTCGTTGACGAACTACTCCCTCGTGCCCCAGGAGATGCTCGCGTGCGGCCTGCCCTGCGTCGACCTCGAGGGGGCGAGCGCCGAGTCCGTGTTCGGCCGCGACGGCCCCGTCGAGCTCGCCCCGCTTGACCCGACCGCGCTGGCCGACGCGCTCGAGCGGCTGCTCGCCGACGACTCGCTGCGCGAAGCCCGCGGACGCGAGGGCATCGCCTTCGTCGCCCCGCACAGCTGGAACGCCGCGGCCGAGCAGGTCGAGACGCAGCTGCGCGCGGCGCTGCGCCTGCGCGAGGAAGGCGCGGACGACGTCGCGACATCCGCGCCCACCCCCCGCGAGCGCACGCTACGGCGCTTCGCCCGGAAGGAGTGGGAGCGGGAGCTGCCGCTGCGCGCACTCGAGTCCACGGAGGCGACCGACCGCCTCTGGGCGCGCCTGGACGGCGGCGGCGCCGCCGTCGACGCCGTGCTCACCGCGGACGAGCGGGCGCTCATCGCGGGCGCCGACGAGGGCTCGGCCCGCCAGCTCAGGCTCGCCCTCGGCGTCCACCGCGCGGTGCCCGCGGTGCTCGAGCGCACCGGCCTGTCCGCCGCGGAGCCCCCCGAGCGCGTCCACGCCATGGCGCGCGGGGCGCTCGCCGCCGGCGGCGGCTACTGGTACGCCGACCTCGTCGCCCAGGCGGCGCGAGCGGGGGGGAGGGAGATGGCCGACGTGCGCGCGGGCCTCGACCTGGGCTGCTCCTCCGGGCGGGTCGTCCGCGTCCTGCGCGCCGCCTTCCCCGAGGTGGCCTGGAGCGGGTGCGACCCCAACGAGGGTGCCATCGCCTGGGCGCGCGAGAACCTGCCCGGGATCGACTTCCGGGTGAGCCCGCAGATCCCGCCCACGGACTACGCCGACGGCGCCTTCGACCTCGTCTTCGCGATCTCCGTGTTCTCCCACTTCCGGGCGCCCGCCGCCCTGGCCTGGCTCCAGGAGCTGCATCGCCTCCTCGTCCCCGGCGGCGTGCTCGCCCTCACGACGCACGGCCACCAGTCCGTCGCCCACGACGCGACCCGGGGCACCCGCCCGTCCGCCCAGCTCGCCGAGGTCGAGGCCGCCCTGTACCGCGAGGGCACCTGGTACGCACCCGAGTTCGGCGAGGCGGGCGACCACGGGGTCCGCAGCGACGACTGGGGCACGGCCTTCCTCGCCCCGGAGTGGCTCGCCGCCGTGACCCACCCGGCCTGGCGGCTCGCCGACTTCGCCCCGGGCATCGTGGAGGCAAACCAGGACCTCTACGTGCTGCGGCGCGGGGAGGGGTAGGGCGGCGTGCCGTGGCCACCGGACCGGAGGTCGACGCGCTGTTCGATGAGGTCGCCGACCGACTGCTCTCCGAGGACCGGGGGCTGGAGCGGGCGCGGATGTTCACCTCGACGGGCCTGCGCACCGGCCGGCGCTTCTTCGCCCTGGTCAACGCCGGCGACCTCGTGGTGAAGCTGCCCGCACCGCGGGTGGCCGAGCTCATCGAGGGTGGCGAGGGCAGGGCGTTCCACCGCGGCGGCGGGGGGCCGGCCATGCGTGAGTGGGTGCGACTGCAGCCGGCCGACGCTGACACGTGCGCGCGATACATGGAGGAGGCGCGGGCGTTCGTCGCGGGTGGCGGGCGCTGAAGGCCGGCGCCGCGAGCCTGCCGCTGCTCGCCGCGGTCCACGCCGCCCGCCTCGGCGCCCAGCTCCACGCGGGGGAGCCGGCCCGCGACCCGCTCGCCGTCGCCGAGCGGCTGCTCGCCGTCCAGGCCCAGGACCCCCGCGGCATGCGCCTCGCGGT
This sequence comes from Actinomycetota bacterium, assembly GCA_030773675.1. The sequence continues at coordinate 4,427 of JALYMN010000122.1, read as the reverse complement.
CCGCGCCCGGTCGAGCGACCTGTGCGCAGCCGACGTCGACCGCGCGCTCACCGAGGAGCGCTCGCTCGTCGTCACGACGCTCAACCGCGGCACCCTGCACCTCGTGCGCAGCGAGGACCTGCCCTGGCTGCACGCGCTCACGGCGCCCGCGCTCATGACCACGGCGGCCCGGCGCCTCGCCGACGAGGGCGTCCCGCCCGGGGACGCGGAGCGCGGCGTGACGGAGGTCGAGCGGGCGCTCGCCGAGGACGGTCCGCTCGTGCGGGGGCGGCTGCGCGAGCGCCTCGACGCGGACGGCGTGCGCACCGCCGGCCAGGCTCTCGTCTGGGTCCTCGCGCTCGCCGGGCTGCGCGGGCTCGTCGTGCGGGGGCCAGTGGTCGACGGCGAGCACGCGCACGTCCTCGTGCGCGACTGGCTCGGCGAACCGCCCCCCTTCGACCGCGACGTCGCGCTGGCCGAGCTCGCCCGGCGCTACCTCGCCGGCCACGGCCCCGCGAGCGACCGCGACCCGCCCCACCGTCAACGGGATCTTCCGGCCGTTCGCGCTCGTGGGCGGCCGCGCGGCCGCGACCTGGGTCCATGCCCCGGGGCGAGGTCGTGCTCGACCCGTTCGAGCCGTTTGCGCCCGAGGTCGCCGCCGCCCTCGAGGCCGACGCGGCCGACGTGGTGCGCTTCCTGCGCGGGGCGAGCCGAGGAGGGCTGAGGTGAGCGACGTCGAGCTCGTGCGCTCGATCGGCAGGTGCGCTGGCACGGCGCGCACGTCCCCGGCGAGTGGGGCGGTAGTTCCAAGTCGGTGGAAACCGGATTGCCCGTAACACTGCCGGACCAGGTCCTCCGGGTGCCCGCGCTCGCCCGGCCGTTTGGCTCGTTGGGCAGACGAAGAGCACGCGAAAGGTGTGCGGCTGCGAATGGCCAAAGCTTGGTCGTCCTCCGTAGCGTGCGGGATAGGCGGTAAGACCGCGCACAACCGAACAGCGCGCGCGGGTTCCGGCGAGGCAGACCACCACGACGCCAACCTCGCCGCGGCCACCACGTCGGAGGTAGCCTGTCGTCCTTCCCTCCGAACTAGGCGGCATCCTGTGGCGACACATGGGTTTGTTTGACGAGCTGTCCGACGCCGATTTCGAGGTTCTTGTAGCCGACCTCTTCACGCGGGAGATGGGGCAGCGCTTTGAAGCGTTTGCTCCTGGCGCTGATGGCGGAGTAGATGGGCAGGGGGTTGACGGCCGTCACCTAGTGCAATGCAAGCACTACCGACGCAGCTCGTTCTCGCACCTCAAGTCGCAAGCTACGAAGCAACGAAAGAAGCTGGAAGACATCGACCCGACGCCCGACCGCTTCGACTTCGTGACGTCGATGGATCTCACGTCCGGGAACAAGGACACGCTCGTTGCGGAGCTCCATCCATTTGCAACTAGCCACGCCAAGATCTGGGGTTACAAGGATGTTGAGCAGCTTCTTCGCAAGCATGAAGACGTCGAGCGCACACACGTAAAACTCTGGCTTCGCAGCAGTGCTCAGCTCGACCGGTTGCTCAACAACGCAGCGTATGAGCGTACACACGCGTTGCTGGTTCAGATTCAGGGGGCGCTGCCGCGCTATGTACAGACCGACGCAATGCGGGAAGCGTCGCGCCTCCTCGCACAGGAGCGGGTGTGCATTGTCAGCGGCCCACCTGGCGTCGGAAAGACCACGCTTGCCTACCTACTGCTGCTACAGGCGGTGGAATTACGGTTTCAGCCGTTCGAGGTGGTAGCAGACGTCGAAGAGGCTTGGCGGCTCCACAAGCCGTCCGAGCCCCAGGTCTTCTTCTTCGACGATTTCCTCGGACGGACGCAGCTCTCCGACGGTACTTCGAGCGACCCACGGTCCCTCTTGCGCTTCATTAAGGAGATTGCCGCCAGGACAACAAGCGTCTGATCCTGACGACTCGGCAGTACGTCCTCCAGGACGCACGCGACGAGGTCGAGGAGCTTGGGCGCCACAACTTTGACGCCCACCGATTCCTGCTGACACTCGACCGTTACGGGCCGCTCGAGAAGGCTCGGATCTTCTACAACCATATCTGGGCGTCCGACTCTCTCAGTGACCCAGCGCGCGAATCCCTCTTGCAGGACCAGGGGTACCGGAGGATTGTCAACCATCCCGGTTACAGTCCGAGACTCATCGAGTGGATGACCGGCTTAGCTGCCTACAAGCCGAGCGAGGACGAGCAGCGGGACTACGTGGAGTATTGCGTCTCGGTTCTCGATAACCCTGAGCAGCTTTGGACTCATGCCTTCGCACAGGGTCTTGATGATCACGCCCGTGCGGCACTCGTCTCACTCGCATCGATGCCCGTGCGGTGCCGGGTCGCCGACTTGGAACAGGCGTTCGACGCATACTGCGCCGTCGCCCGCTTGCCTCGTGGGCGTGGGCATTTCGGGCGGTCGCTTCGTCGACTTCAGGATTCCTTCGTCCGAACGCTCGACGGCGGCAAGGAGCTCGCCGTCGTTCCGTTGAACCCGTCGTTGATCGACTTCCTGAGGTCATATCTCGAGGATCACCAGTCGGAGTTCAAACGTGCGGTCGCCGGCGCGGCCTTCTTCGAGCAGGTCGTGTGGCTGTGGGGCGCCGAGTCGTCACGGCGGACCGAGTCCATCGTCAGCGACCTGTTCGACAGGGCGACTCAACTGCTGCAGCGGGATCCGCTGACTCGAGAGTTTGGCATCTACGGACTCATGGGACGCTCGCCGTCAAGAGTGGATCCATCGACGCTTACTCTCGGCAGGCTGCGCCAGATGGTTCCCTGGGCGTCGGACGCCCCCGCCCTCACGTCGAAGATCGAGGACCTCGTGTCGACCGCCGTCGCTGAGCTCACAGAGGGTCCTTTCCTCGACTCCGAGCTTGTGCGGTTGTTGCGCGTAGTGGGTGACTCACCTCTCGAAGCCGAACCGCTCGGCGCGCTCATCAAGGACCGCATAATTGCCCGCGAGCACAAGACGCTGCCTGACTTCGACGCCTTGGGCGACATTCACGCCGTCACGCCGACCGTGTTCTCGGTCGAGACGCTCGCTGGGGTGCAGGAAGAGTTCGAGGCGTACGTAGACGAGGTGTATTCGGATACCACGGCTTACCTCCAGGACCTAAACGACATCGAGGTCCTGGAATCCGCCGCGTTGGGACTTGACGTCGCTTTGGACGAACACCGGATGGACGACGTCCGTGACGCCGTGCAGACTTATCTTGAAGAGAACAGGGACGAGGAGGAGTACGATCGAGAACCGGACTTCGACGACGATTACCGCCCGCGCGGCGGTCGCGGATTCGCTGGCGAAATGGCGAGGGTCGATTCGTTGTTCGGGCGGCTTCGCGACCCGTAGCAGCAGTACCTGACAGCCCTCTCATATCTCGCGAGCGCCTCTGCCCGAGGTCGAGCCCTACCGCTTAGCACTGCCTGGACGGCGCTAACACTATGCCTGTGCGCCTCAGCTCTTTTCGGAGAACGTCCACCGGCACCGGCAGCGCGTAGGGCTCTCTCAGCCTCGATCCACCGATCGCTTGCCGGGGTGTGGTCAGTGGAGGCTGGTCTGGCCGGGCGCGTGCTCGAGAGGCGGTTGAGCGGCGAGGTCTGCCGCGGGACGGGACAAACGATGCCGTGTGGGCCGTGAAGTGCGTGTTGGCGGGCAGCATCGTCGGCCGAGGCTCGGCGAGCGCGGCGTAACTGGTCGTCGCGGGCGGCCGCGGCCGTCAGGTCGCGGCGGGAAGCGCTCGAATGCGGGCCAGCGCGCGGACGAAGTCGTGTGGCCAGGGCCGGCGGGCGGGCAAGTGCAGCGTCTAGCGCCGTGCGCTGCGGGCCAGGCGGCCGGGGAGCGCGAGCAGCCGGCGGCGGAGGGTGCGCCCAGCGCGCAGCGTGCTGCCCGGCAGCCCGATCAACGCCGTCCAACGCAGCAGGTTGTGCGCAAGCGCGGCGATGACGGTCCAGGCCGCGTTGGCGTTGAACTTGCCGGAGGGGAAGTGCGCGAGCGCCTGGTCCTTGAGGTCGCGGATGGCGAGCTCGACGACGGCGTGCTGGCGGTGCTCGGCCTCGACGAGCTCGAGCGGCTCGGTGCGGTTCGTGAGAAACGCGAAGTACCGCCAGTTCGGGAACAGCTCGGCCTGCGGGCCGACAAGCCGGACGCGCCGGACGACGAGGCGCTGGAGACCGACCAGCGTCTCGGCGATCTCTGCCTCGCCGCCTTCGGGGTAGTTCTCCAAGGGCCGCCAATTGCCCGCGGGGATGGCGGCGATCGCGTCGGGCACCCAGGCCTGCATGCGGACGTGATCGAGTACTTCCAGCCCGCCCGCTCAAGGCGAGCGATGAGCTTCTTGCTCCAGAAGCTGTTGTCGGCGCGCAGCAGGGCGGGGCCGGTGGCGCCGGCGCGCCGAACGCGGGCGATGAGCTCTTC
>JALYMN010000121.1 GCA_030773675.1 Actinomycetota bacterium | reverse complement strand
GACGAAGGCTACCGCTTGTGCCCTGTACTCCTCAGTGAAGCTGCGGCGAGTCGAACCCATAACTGCTACTCCCGACGGATCGGGCGGCTCTCCAAACACTGTGTCCACGGAAGCGGAGACGGTCCATCCCTTCGCCGCGCGGGGGCGGCATGGAGTGCTGCGGCAGGGTGTGCGGTCGGTCGGGGTCAATCAGAACGGGCGACCTCGCCGAGGATCGGGGGTCATGACCTGCACGACCCGCGACCGACCGTCGTCGCGTGGCTGGTCATGCGGCGAGCGCGCGGATGTGGCCGTCGCGCAGCCCGTAGTAGACCAGCGAGTGAGTTCACGGGCGGCGGCGACCTTGCCGATGTTGCGGCCGCGCCGCTCGGCGACTCGCTCACGCAGCTGCCCGAGCGGATGCTGCTTGCTGATCCGCTGAACGGCTCCGACGGCCGCCCACCGGACCAGCCGCGGTCCCTGCTTGGTGATCCGGCCGCGGTGCACCGTGGTGTCGGACTCGCGATACCGAGGGGTGAGCCCGGCCCAGCTGGCCAGCCGGTCAGGGTCGGCAAAGCGGTGCACGTCGCCGATCTCGGCGACGAACACAGCGCCCAGCACCGGGCCGACGCCGGGAATTACCTGAATCGCGCGGTAGCCGGGGTAGCGGCCGAGGCGGGCTCGGGCCAACGCCTGGAACCGGTCGATCTCACCGTCGACGAGGTCGAGCACCCGGCGCAGCGACACGACCCGCCAGCGGTCGACCTCACCGAGCCGCTGCCGGCAGGTCCGGTCCAGGAGCTCGGTTCCGGCGGCGCCGAACAGATCACTCATCGGCACGACGATCCCGGCGCCGGCGAGGATGCCGTGCACCTGGCACTTCAGGCCCGAGCGGAGCGCGACCAGCTTGGCGCGGTGACGCACCAGCCCGCGCAGCTCGCGGATGTCCGGCGGCGCGATCCACGCCTCCGGCAGCCGCCCCATGCGCAGCAGATCGGCAAGGTCTGCGGCGTCTCGCTCGTGGTCTAGACCCGCCGGTACTCGAACGCCTTCACCCCCAGCGGATGCGCCAGATGCACGATGGCGCCCATGTCGGCCAGCGCGTCCGCGGCCCAGTACCAGCCGTAGGTCGCCTCCAGCACCACCTCCGGCGCCTCGCCGGCCCGCGCCATCACCTGCCGCAGGTACTCCACGTCGTTGCTGATCCGCGTCGTCTCCAGCCGTCGGCCGTTCTCGGTCATACGCACCAGCACCGATCGGCGTCGGTGCAGATCGAGCCCGACGATCTGCCTGCCTGCGTACCCTTCGCTCACAGGGGCCTCCTTCGTCGTGGGACGTGAGCACCCCGAGAGTGACTCGGGACGTCACGGGGAGCGGAGGCCCCGCTCCTTCATCGCAGCAGCAGGGTCGCACGCGGGCGCTCTCCTGTCGCACCGCGCCACAGGAAGTCGTCACCCCGGTCAACCGGACCCCACGCTCGTCCTAGCGCACCCGCGAGTTCGAGCACGTCCGCCAGCGAGTCGACGGTCAGGTCGACAGCGAAGGACCGCGGTCTGGTGGCAGCGGCCTGGCCCCCCAGTTGCGCCAGCCGCCCGAGGACGTCGTGCAGCGAGCGGCCGGTCTGCGGACGCGGCTCGTTCATGGCCTCGGCATAGGCGCTCAGCTGTTCGCGCTGCCGGAGCGCCGCCCGCCGGTCTGTCGCTGGAAGCTCCGGGCCCGGGACCACCCGCTGGGACAACGAACGGCCGAGCTCTTGAGCGACCTCTTTGCGGGTCGCCTTGTGACTGTGGAGCTCGAGCACGAACTCGCCCAGGCCGGCGTGCTCCAGCCGGCTGCGGACCACCTCGAGGGCAGCGGCCTTCTCGCTCACGAACAGGACGGTGCGGCCGTCCTTGAGCAACTCTGCGATGATGTTCGTGATGGTCTGACTCTTGCCGGTCCCTGGCGGGCCGTCCATGACGAACGACTGGCCCGTGCGGGCAGCGACGATGCACCGTCGTTGACTGGAGTCCGCGGGCAGGACGCTCGCCATCTCCTCGGGCGGCGCCTCCGCATCCAGCCGCTCGTCCGGGACCGGGTCGAACACGAGCCCAGCGCTCGCCTCGCTCTTCGGATCCGCGAGGGCGTTGACGACGGGGTGCTCAGCAATCTGCTCCGCGTTGTCGAGGAGGTCGCGGAACATGACCTCCTTGTGGAAGCTGAACGGCGCGAGGACAGCCGTGCGTTCCACGCGGCCCTGCACGAGGTCGACCGTCGACTCGACCGCGCTGAAGTAGGCCTCGAGCGAGTCCGCCTCCGCGACGTCGAGCCCCGGCAACTCGATGCCGAAGTCCGTCCGGAGCTTTACCTCGAGTGCCGGGTTGACGACGAGGTCCTCCTCAGCTCGCTTGAGCCGATAGGGCTCGCGTGGCGTATCCCGCTGGAGGGTGACCGGGACGAGCACGAGCGGGCTCAGGGCCTCCTTCGGGTCCTGCGGGTCCTTCCACACCAGCATCCCGAGGGCGACGTAGAGCACCCAGAGTCCCTTGTCGAGGTACTCCTGGTTCGCCTTGCGTTCCAGGGCGCGCAGCGCCGTCTCCTGCGCCTTCGCGTCCGCCTTGTCCGAAACCACGTGGTCTCGAGCTCGTGGGCGAGCGACACCGTCGCCCGCTGTCTCGAAGCCCCAGCCGGGCTTGCTCGGGGTCTCCAGAGCGGCGAGGAGTTCGTCGGGCCTGCGGCCGGAGAGCCCGACGGTCGACGTCTTCGAGTGGCGGAAGTACAGGAGGCGGTTCGTGCGGTTGAGGTTCACCAGCTCCTTGCGCCACGCCTCGAGCTGCTCGAGCACCTTCTTCGACGCCACTCACTCCTCCTTCGCCGTGGCCGCCGCGACGGGTGCCCGCGTTCCCAGCACGGACGTCGCCGTGGCCCACTCGGCCACCGTCAGGACCTGTTCGGTGGCCGAGCCGGGAGTGAGGAACAGCAGGACCGTACGGCTCACCGTCCTCCCGGTGGCTCGCGCCAGCGCTCCGGCGTACGCCGCCATCTGCGGCAGGTAGACCTTGACCCGAGCAGGGAGCGCCGCCCCGGGGACCGCGTCGGTCTTGTGGTCGACGACGACGAGCGAACCGTCGTCCTCCTCGTAGACCAGGTCGATGTAGCCCTCGAGGACTGTCCCGTCGTCGCGGGTGGTGCCGACGTAGGTCTCCCGCCAGTGCCGGCGCTCCGCTGCCCGGCGCACCACCGGCGACCCCAGCGCCGACTCGCACAGCTGGCGGACCACGTCCTGGTAGGGCACGACGCCCTCAGCCAGGCACTGCGCCGCGACCGCGTCGGCCAGGCCCGCCCTGGTACGCAGGTCGACCGTCTGCAGCGCGCCGTGCACCGCCCGCCCGACGGCTGTCCCGTATCGACCCTTGTTCCACGGCGGGAGCTCGAGGTCCCGCGCCCCCTTGGCGAGCCCGGGGTCCAGCTCGACGTCGCCGAGCGATCCCTCGAGGCTCGACGCGCTGACCGCCCACTGTCGCTGTGATGCCTCGCGCGCCGGTCGTACGCGCTCCAACCACGCCTCGTGAGCGGGCGCAGGCGCGGTCTCGTCCTGCGGCAGGGACAGCGGGAGCTGCTCCGCGGGGCGCACGTACCGCTCGGCGGCGCCGACCCTCAGAGCCGGCTCGGCCAGGAGCTCCGCGCTGGTCAGCCTGGTCTCGTCGGGCTGCGCAGTCTTGCGCGCCGCCCTGTGCAGCGAGACGACGAGGTGGTCCCGCGCCCGCGTGCAGGCGACGTACAGCAGGCGCAGCCGCTCGTGGTGGCCCATCTGCTCGTCGATCGGCTTCGCGACCTCGAAGTCGTCCGTCTGCAGATCCTTGCTCAGCGAGAGCTGGTAGCCGCCTTCGCGCGGCCAGAGCACCTCGACACCACCGCGGCGGCCGCCGGGCAGACTCGACAGCCCGGACACGATGACGACGGGGAACTCCAGGCCCTTCGCCGCATGGACCGTCAGCACCCGCACTGAACGGGCGTCCGTCTCGGGCAGCACGGCCTCCGCCACCCGCGCGGACTCGTCGCCTTGCCGGTACGCCCAGTCGAGGTAGTCGCGGAGCCCGCCGGCCTCGGCCTCGCTCCACGCCCGCGCCTGGTCGACGACGAAGCGCAGCCGGCGCCAGACGTCACGCGCCCGCGGGCCGATCGCGCCGGTCTCGAGCATGCGCCGGTCACGGACGACCTGCTCCAGCACCTCACTCGGGGCGTGCCAGCGGCTGCGCTTCTGCAGCCGCCGCAGGTACTCCACCGCCCGTGGCACCGGGTGCTCCGCAGGAACGTCGTCCGGCACCGGCGCGAGGAGGTGGAACGTGCCCCCGTCGCGCTTCCAGGTCCAGAGGTCGTCGTCGCCGCAGCCGAACAACGGCGACCGGAGCGCCGCGACGAGGGCGAGGCCGTCACTGGGGTCGTCGACTGCGCGCGCCGTCATCAGCAGGTCCCGCACCTCAGGTGTGCGGTAGACGAGCGAGCTGGCCTCGGCCCGGAAGGGGACACCCGCCCGGTCCAGCGACTCCTCCAGCTGCGGCAGCGATGTGCGCGCCGGCACCAGCACGGCGATGTCGTCGAGCTCGACGTCGCGCCAGGTCTCCTTCGGCTCGTCCCACACCTGCCACTTGTCGGCGAGTGCCGTGCGGATGACGCTCCCGACGTCGTCGGCCTCCTGCTCGCGCACGTCGTCGGCCTTGAACGTGTCCGGGTGCGGTTCGGCGCCCAGCAGCACCATGCGGGTGCCGCCCTTCGCATCGTCGCGGTGCCTGTCCAGGCCGCGGTACGGCGGCTGCGAGCCCGCAACGTGCTGGATCAGCTCGCCGAACACCGCGTTGACCCAGTCGAGCACGGCCGCGGTCGTGCGGAAGTTCGTGCTCAGCTCCACGCTCGTGCCGACGTGCTGCTGGGCCTCCAGGTACGTGGCAATGTCCGCGCGGCGGAAACGGTAGATGCTCTGCTTGGGGTCGCCGACGACGAACAGCCGCCCGTCCGGCACATGCACGTTGCGCCAGTCGGGTGCCTCGGCGTCCGCCCCTCCGGCGATGCGCACGGCCAGCTCGATCTGGATCGGATCGGTGTCCTGGAACTCGTCGAGCAGCAGGCGGGTGTATCGCTCGCTCAACTGCTGACGCACGTCCCGCCCGTGCTCCGGCGAGCGGACCAGCTCGCGGGCCAGCACCAGCAGGTCGTGGAACTCCAGAGCGCCCTGTTGTTGCCGGGCACGGGCGCCGTCCACCGTCGCCTCGGCGATGCGGTGGGCAAGCCGGCGGAGCACGACGTTCTGGACGCCCCTGCGGAGGGCCGCCGCCTCGGCGGTGACTGCCTTGAGAGCGGCGCGGACCCCTTCGAGGTCGCAGCCCGTCCAGGCGGCCTTGCGTCCGTACGAGTGCTTGAGCGCGCTGGCCTCGGCCAGCACTTCCAGTCTCGCCGGGTCGTCGAGCGCGGCGTCCAGCCGCTCCGCCCAAAGGGCCAGCTCGCGCAGGTTGCCGACCATGCGGTCGTCCCCGCTCCGGCAGTGCTGCGCCATCTGACACACCTCGGCGACCTGCTCGCGCAGCTCCGCCAGGTGCAGCTCCGGCTCGGGCGGACGCCCGCCGGCCAGCACGGAGTCGTCGAGCCGGTCCCACTCGGCGTTGAACGCGCGGGCGATCGACCGCAGGTGCTCGAGCTGGACCCCGGCCGCCAGACCGAGGAGCAGCGTCCGGCGCAGCGCCTCCTCGTCGAGCAGAGCGGCGCGCAAGGCCCTCCAGCGGTGCTCGAACGCGACCTGAGAGGACACCTCGTCGGCGACCTCGATCAGCGGGGGGAGCCCGGCCTCGACCGGGTGCTCGCTCAGGATCCGCTGGGCGAACGAGTGGAGCGTCCCGATCGCCGCAGCGTCCAGGTCGTCCAGGGCCTGCTCCGCCCGCGCGCGCTCCGCGCTGTCACCCGACTCGCGGCCGGCCTTCTCGAAGCCCGCCCGCAGCCGGTCACGGAGCTCCGCCGCTGCCTTCTCGGTGAACGTCACCGCGGCCACCTGCCGCAGTGGGACGTCGTCGACGAGCACGACTGCCACGACCCTGCTGACGAGCGACCCGGTCTTGCCCGAGCCGGCTCCCGCTTCCACGAACAGCGTCCGGTCGAGGCCCGTCGTGCAGATGAGCTTGCGCGCGCCGTGGTCGGGCAGCTCGGTGCTCACTGCTGCTCCTCGTCGGGCTCGGTCAGGGCCAGGTACTCCCGGAGCTCGGGTGCGGTCTTCTTGCGCTGCCACTGGACCCGCCGCTCCTTCGCTCCGAGCCCGTCCGGGTCGCAGTACGGGCAGGCCACGAAGGAGCTCCACGGCCGGTCCTCGGGCACGTTGGCGGGGAACACCCCGCCGGCGATGCCGTCCGCGATGATCGCCAGGACCTCGGCGTACCGCTTGGCGACGTCGTCCGTCAGCACGTAGCCGATCTGCGTCCCCCGCCCTCTGGGGCCGATGAACCAGTACTCCATGCGCACCGGCGCGTCGGGGGAGTCGAGCGCCTGCCGCGCCGCGTAGCCGTACACGGGCAACTGCAGCTTGCTGGCCTGCTTGTCGGGGTCCTCCTCGGACAGCCCCTTGAACGAGTCCGGCTTGCCCGCCTTGTAGTCCACGACCACCAGCGAGCCGTCCTCGCACTCGTCGACGCGGTCCGCGCTGCCGGCCAGGCGCACCGTCCGCCCGTCGGGGAGCGGCACCTCCACCGCCGCGACTCCCTTGCGGCCGAACGACAGCTCGCTGCGGACCTGCCGGCGTCGTTGAGTGCGGCGCACCTCGCCGTCCCGCGTGAGCAGGAGGTCCAGGTCGAGCAGCACCAGCGCCCGGTCCCGCGCCCACAGCGTCGGATGCCCGGTCACGCCGCGCTGCTCGAACTCGTCGGCGACCTGCTCGCCCAGCTCCCGCAAGCGTGCCCGCTGCTGTGCTGTCCAGGGCTGGTCGGGAGTTGGCGGGGCGGAGAGATCGCGGAAGAAGCGGTCCATCGCGTCGTGGAGGAGGCTGCCGCGGTCGGCCGGCGAGATCTGGACGAGCTCCTCGGGCTGCTCGACCGGTTCGACACCCAGGACGCGCTGCAGAAGGTAGGCGTGCGGGCACGACGCCCAGTGCTCTAGGGCCGTGGGGCTGACCGTCCGGACGCCGTCGGAGGGATCGGGCAGCTCACGAGGCCGCTGGCCTAGGTTGCCGTCGTAGCGCGTGAAGGCGGCGCTGTGGCGTGCCTGCAGCAGTGCCTGAGCGCCGTCGAGGACACCGTCGCCGGCCAGGGGCACGCCCGCCGCAAGGGAGCGGAGGCGCCACTCCTGCTCGGTCGCCGGCGCGTCCGTGTTGCTGACGGAGGCGGCATACGAGCGGGAGCCAGCAAGGGCAGCGCCCGCCTTCTCCTGCCACGTCGTGGCGTCGAGGTCCGGCTTGTCGGCGAGGGCGCGCAAGGTCGGCAGTAGCCATCGCGACGGCAGGCGCTCGCCACTGCGGCGGAGGTCACCCCGGGGGAAGCTCGCGACGACGCGTGGCGCTGCGGAAAGGGCGGCGAGCAGGTGGCGGTGCTGCCGGTCGAGCCGGTCGCGGACCGCCGGCAGCTCCCCGTCGGTGGCGGCGCGCGCCCGATCAGGCAGCAGCGCGTCCTCGCGCAGGCGCGTCGGAGTGAGCCCTTCAGCCAGCCCGACGACGAACACCACCTCGGCGTCGAGGCCGAGGGCGGCGGAGAGGGGCGCGACGAGGACCCCGCTGCCGGACTGCCCCGAGCGCGGGAGGTCGTCGGCGAGCTCCAGCTCGACGACCTCGCGCAGCGCGGTCAGGTCCGCGCCGGGCTCGACCGTCTCGAGGCCGGCGAGTCCGGCGAGGACCTGCGCGAGCTTCTCGGCAGCCCGTCGCTCCTCCTCAGGCAGGCGCGAGGACGCCTGCTCGTCGCCGAGCAGCGTCTGGGACAGCTCGAGCGCCCAGGAGCTCAGCGCTGACCACCCGACCGCGCGCTGACCCTCGTCGAGGCGTCGCTGCAGTTCGACGACGAACCGTAGGAGGTCGTCAGCGGCCTGGGCGTCGCGCTCGAACCGGTCGACCAGCCCTTGCCGCGGGGCTTCAGCGCTCCGCTCGGTGTCCGCCCGCCCGCGCTGCTCAGCGGCGTACCGCTCTAGCCGGGGGCGCCAGTCAAGGGGGCCGACCACCCCCGCGCGGCGGGACAGCCGCTCCCACCGAGCGGTCGGCGCGAAGCTGCCGTCGGACAGCAGCACGCCGGCACCCGACAGCAGACGGAAGAGCCCGGCCCGGTCGACCCCGTCCTGCGCGAGGGTCAGCAGAGTCAGCAGGGAACGGGGGAGGGCGCGCTCGGCCGTGGGACGTACGCCAGGTCCGTGCGTCTGGATGTGCGCGGCCGACAGGTGGTCGTGCAGCAGTCGGGCGTACGGGACCGCCGTGCCGTAGAGGACAGCCACGCGGGCAGCCCGTGTCGTCCTGAGCGCCTCGACGAGCTCCCGCACGACGGTGCGGACCTCGTCGTCGGCGTCCGAGGCGTGCACGACGTGGGTAGCGATGGGCTCCGTTACCGAGATCGGCGGCAGCGTCATCCCGGTCGCGCGACCGACAGCGGTCAGGACGCCGCTGTCGGCTCGTGCGTGCCCGGTGAGGCCCGCGACGACGTGGAGGTCGACGCGCTGCGCCAGGGCGCCGATGAGCTCGGCACCCGTGCGAGCCAGGTCTTGCGGCATGAACAGCACGACGGTGCCGAGCGCCTCCAGCTGCGGGGACGCCATGAGGTGCTTGGCGGCGGCCTCGCGCAGGTCGGCGCTGTCGTGGTAGGCCGTGCCCAGCGCGTGAACGACGCGTTGGTGAAGGCGAACGACGTCCGCGGTCAGCCGGCCCGAGTCGGCGACCGCCGCGACCGCTTGAGGCGAGAGCTCGCGGAGCTGCCGGTGGGCCGCCACCAGCGCCTGCACCGTCGCCGGGTGCCGCGCGACCTGAGCGAACAGCCCGGGTTCCTGGCTTAGCGCGTGCCGCCAAGCGGCAGACACGACGGGGCCGGTGGCGGGACGACGTCCCTGCGCGACGAGCATCGGTGCGGCTACGAGCTCGGCCAGCCGGTCGACGGTCAGCACGTTCAGCGCCGCGACGCCCTCGGCGCCGCTCCCGGACTTGAGGCTGGCCAGCGAGCGGCGGACGAACGTGCCGCACTGGTTGGTCGGGACGAGCAGCGTGACCGGTGCGAGCGGGTCGGCGTCCTTGAGGGTCCCCACCAGCCCGTGCAGGACCTCGTGGGCCGCTCGGCCGTAGCTCGTGGGGTGCAGTTGCACCGGCACGCGCGCCTCCTCCGTCTGGGACCTCGACCGTAAAGAGAAGTCCGCCCGCTTGTGGGTAGTTCTCGTGCCTGGACAGGGATGTCACCTGCCGGGAAGCCGGAGCGTGCAGAAGCAGGTGTCAGCCGACGTCGACGCCGAACACTGCCGTTCGGGCTCTCATCTCACGATCGCCTGAAGCCGCAGCACAGAAGGTCTGGTCGTCCTCCGGCAGGTGCGGCTCCCGCGCCTGTCGGTGGGCTCCTGTATGACGCAGGTCGTCCCGCGCGCTGTCGCCGCACCAGTTGGCGCCCTCCCTGCTGCGACTGGTCCTCGGAGGTGCCGTTGCTCCACATCCACCGCTCCACCCTCGGCTCCGCCCTGGTCGAGGCGCTCGGGGAGCTGCTCGGGAAGCCCCTCGACGATCGTTCGCGGCTGACGTCGTCGCCGTGCCGGCCCGCGGCGTCGAGCGGTGGCTGGCCCAGCGGCTGTCGTACCACCTCGGCGCCGGCAGCGGCGGCGACGGCGTCTGCGCTCGGGTCGACTTCCCGCACCCCGACGAGCTGCTCGACGCCGCGGTCGCAGCGGCCAGTCCGGAGCACGCGGTAGCGGTTGACGTCTGGCACCCTGACCGGCTGGTCTGGCCGCTGCTCGAGGTGCTCGACGCCTGCCCGCCGGACGAGCAGTGGTGCGAGGCGCTGCGCCACTACCTGGCGCAGGGCGGCGAGGAGCTGAGCACCCGGCGGCTCACCGTGGCCCGCCGGCTCACCGGCCTGCACGCGACCGCCGCGCAGGCCCGCCCCGACCTCCTGCAGCGGTGGGCCCAGAACGTCGACGACGACGTCCCGCCCGACCTGCGCTGGCAGCC
>JALYMN010000120.1 GCA_030773675.1 Actinomycetota bacterium | reverse complement strand
CGCAGCCGCAGCTCGGTGAGCGGCACGCCGGGCCGGCGCACGACGAGCACGCGCAGCCCGTTGTCGAGCACCTGCTCGCCCACCGTCGGCAGCCGCGGGACCCGGGCCTTGCCGAGCGCGGGGACCGGGCGGGCCTGGGTGAGGGCGGGAGCGCCGGTGTCGCGGGGCGCTGCCGTGGGAGCGGTCGTGGGTGTCACTGGCCCTCCGGCCGGAGCTCGAGGACGGCGCGGTCGGCGCCGAGCGTGGCGGCGGCGGCCTGGACCTGGTCGGCGGTGACGGCGGCGAACAGGCCGGGCACCTCGTTGACCAGCTCGGCGCGGGCACGCTGCTGCTCGAAGACGCTGAGGCTGAGCGCCCGGCCGAGCACCGGATCGACCTCGCGCAGGTAGCGCGCTCTCATCCGCGCCACGGTCCGGTCCAGCTCGGCGGCGTCGAGCCCGTCGGTGGCGAGGCGGCCGATCTCCTCGTCGACGGCGCGCACGACGGTGTCGACGGGCGTCTCGGTCGGGTGGTGCACCTCGACGACGAGCGGTGTGGGGTCGCGGGCGTCGAGCGCGTCGCCCATGACGCCCAGGTAGCCTCCGACGCTGGTGACCGACCGGTCGCGCAGCACCAGCCGCTCGGGCAGCCGGGCGGCGTCGCCGTCGGTGAGCACCTCCGCCAGCACGACGTACGGCAGGTACGCGGCGAGGTCGCCCGGGTCGGGCACCCGCCAGCCCAGCGCGACCGCCGGCGTGGGCGCCAGCCGATCGGTGACGGTGGAGCGGCGCTCTCCGGAGGGCGCGGGCTCGTCAAAACTCGGCCGCGGCGGCACGGCGCGGGCCGGGATGTCGCCGAACTGCTCCTCGGCGCAGCGCAGCACCTCGGCCGGGTCGACGTCGCCCGCCACGGCGAGGACCGCGTTGCCCGGCGCGTAGTAGCGGTCGAAGAAGCCCTGTGCGTCGTCGAGCGTGGCGCTCTCGAGGTCGATGAAGTCGCCGTAGCCGTTGTGCGCGTTGGGGAACGTCGAGAACAGCACCGGCGGGAGCGTGATCCACGGGAAGCCGCCGTACGGGCGGTTCATCACGTTGACCCGGATCTCGTTCTGGACGACGGCGACCTGGTTGTCGAGGTTCTCCTGCGTCAGCGCGACACTGCGCATCCGGTCGGCCTCGAGGAACAGCGCGAGCTCGGCCGCGTTGCTCGGCAGCATCTCGTAGTAGTTGGTGTAGTCGAGGTGCGTCGAACCGTTGAGCGTTCCGCCGCTGCCCTGCACGTAGGTGAAGTGCTCGGTCTTGCCGAGGCTCGCGCTGCCCTGGAACATCAGGTGCTCGAACAGGTGCGCGAAGCCGGTCCGGCCCTCGGGCTCGCTGCGGATGCCGACGTCGTAGTAGACCGCCACGGCCACGACAGGGCTGCTGCTGTCCGGGCTGACCACGACGCGCAGTCCGTTGTCGAGCGTGGCGCGTTCGACGGCGTAGCCGGGGGCGCGGGAGGACGTCTTGCGGGCGGGCGGCACGCAGGAACGCTAGTACGGCGCCCCCGGGTGTCGCCGGACGGCGAGCCGACGCCCGGCCCCAATCCGGCGTCAGCGGTGCAGGCACGACGTCCTGGTGCGCTGGAGCACGTCGACGGGCACGCCCGGCCGCTGCGGGCGTCCCCCCACCTGCGGGTGCGGGGACGCCGTGAGCGGGGTCAGTGCTGGAGCTGCGGCGAGGCCTCCTCGGCGTCGTCGACCCGCGGCGAGCGGTGCGGTGGCCGCGCCAGGCTCAGACCGATGCTGACCGCCAGGACCGTCACGATCACGCCGAGGCTGACGATCGAGGGGATCTCCGGCACGGCGGCGCTGACCAGCTCGTGCGAGGCCTGCAGGACCAGCTTGACGCCGATGAACCCGAGGATGACGGCCAGACCCTTGGACAGGTGGTGGAAGCGCTCGAGCAGTCCGGCGAGAAGGAAGTACAGCGCGCGCAGACCGAGGATCGCGAAGGCGTTGCTCGTGTAGACGATGAAGGGGTCGTCGCTGACGGCGAGGACCGCCGGGACGCTGTCGACGGCGAAGACCAGGTCGGCGGCCTCGACCGCGACGACGACGGCCAGCAGCGGCGTCGCCACGAGCCGGCCGCCCTCGCGGACGAAGAACCGCGCGCCGGCGTACTCGTTGTGGAGCGGGACGAACCGCCGCAGCAGCCGGACGCCGAAGCTCCGTCCAGGGTCGAACTGCTCGTCCTCTTCCCGCAGCAGCTTCCACGCGCTGTAGAGCAGGATCGCGGCGAACACGAACAGCACGGCGGTGAAGCGGCTGACGACGGCGACGCCGAGCGCCAGGAAGATGCCGCGGAACACCAGGGCGCCCATCACGCCGTAGAACAGCACGCGGTGCTGGTACTCCCTCGGCACGCGGAAGTAGCCGAAGATGAGCGCGAAGACGAACAGGTTGTCGACCGACAGGCTCTTCTCGAGCAGCCACGCGGTCGTGTACTCCACACCGGCGGTGGCGCCGAACACGGCGAACACGACGACGCCGAACACGACCGCAAGGCCGACCCAGAGGGCGCTCCACCAAGCGGCCTCACGGAAGCCGATGACGTGCTCGCCGCGGTGCGCGAGCAGGTCGACGGCGAGCGACACGACCACGGTGGCCGCGAAGGCCAGCCACAACCAGAGAGGGACGTCGAGCACGGGACAGACTCCTTGTCCGGGACGGTTCATGCGGGGGCGCCGGGGACGGCGCGGGACAGCTGGGACGCCCTCCAGCCTCCGGGCTCCCGCCGTCCCCGCCCAGGTCGGACGCCGGACACCTTGGTCGGGCGTCCGTTGCCGGGAACCGGCAACGGTCAGCGCAGCGGTGTGTCGGGCCAGCCCAGCAGTCGGGCGCCCAGCACGGCGGCGTGCAGCGCGAAGCGGCTGGCCGGCTCGGTGGGGTCCCGGCCGAGCAGGTGCTCGACCCGCTGGAGCCGGTAGGTGACGGCGCGGACGGACAGGTGCAGGCGGCGGGCCGTCTCGGTCGCGTTGCCCCCGGTGGCGTAGTACGCGGCGAGCGTGTCGAGCAACGCGCCGGCTCCGCCCCGCGCGGCAGCCAGCGGCCCGAGGAGCGTGTCGATGAGCTCGCCGATCGCCTCGGTGTCGCGCAGCAGCACCCGGTAGACCGCGAGCTCCGTGCTGTCCACCACCGGCGCGTCCAGCCGCAGCCGCGCGGCGACGTCGAGCATGTCCCTCGCCTGCTCGTAGGAGACGCGCACGCTCTGCGCTCCGGCCAGCGGCCGTCCGACGGCCGCCCGCCAGCTCGGCCCCAGGACCTGCGCGACCCGGTCCCCGACCAGCCCGACCGCGGTGCCGTCCGGCGCGGCGAACACGCAGACCACGGCGTTGTTGTGCACGGACAGCAGCGGCGCGGTGTCGCCGTACCGGCCCGCGAGCGCGCGCTCGATCCGGCCGAGCAGGGGGGTCGGGCTGCCCCTCAGGCCTTCGGGCGACGCCGCGACGAGCACGGCGTGCGGGCTGGCCAGGTCCAGGCCGAGGTCGGCCGCGCGGCCGAGCACGGCGGCCGCACGGGCGCCACCGGCGAGCAGGGCCTCGAACACCTCGCGCCGCTCGGCCTCCTGCCGCCGGGCGAGCTCGATGCGGGCGAGCTGGAAGCCCTCGGCCAGGGCCGCCACGCCCGTCGTCCACCGCGCGCAGCACCGCGAGGCCGGCCGCTGCGACCTGCTCGGCGCTCCCTGTGCGGACGACGGGCAGCTCCGGCCACAGCCGCCAGCCTGCGGACAGGTAGAGGTCGACGAGGGCGCGCAGCGGCACACCGGCCTGCGCCGCAGCGCTGCCGCGCTCGCCGTATGCGGCGAGCTCGTGCGACCGCAACCGCCTGCCGGTGGTGGCCGCCTCGGCGACCCGGTCGAGGAAGTCGCCGAGCAGGACGGGGTCGAGGCCGCCGGCGTCGGCGGCGGCACCGGCGGCGAGCGACGGCAGGTCCGGCTCCACGCCGCTCCTCCCCGGGCTGCCCCGGCACCCGTTGCCGCTGCCGGGCAAGAGTGCCTGGTCGCTGGCTACTGTCCGCCGGTGACCGAGACCTTGCCCTGCCCGTCGGCGACCTCGTGTTCGACGTCGTCGACGTGGGGCCGCGCGACGCGCAGGTGGTGCTGCTGCTGCCCGGCTTCCCGCAGAGCGCGCAGCAGTGGCGGTCGGTCTGGCCGGCGCTGGTCGAGGCGGGCTTCCGGGTCGTCGCGGTCGACCAGCGGGGCTACTCCCCCGGCGCCCGTCCCGACGACGTGTCCGCCTACGCGCTGACGCACCTCGTCGGCGACGCCGTGGGGTGCTCGACGCGCTCGGCGTGGAGCGGGCCGACGTCGTCGGACACGACTGGGGCGCGGTCGTCGCCTGGCAGCTCGCCGGACGTCGCCCGGAGCGGGTGCGGTCGCTCACCGCGGTCTCGGTGCCGCACCCGGCGGCGTTCCGCGCGGCGCTCGCCGACGACCCGGACCAGCAGCGGCGCTCGCGGTACATGACCGCCTTCCTCGACCCGGAGGTCGAGCAGGTGCTGCTCGCCGACGACGCCGCCGCGCTGCGCACGGCCCTGCAGGGGGTGCCGGACGCCGACCTCCACGTCCGGCGGATGCAGGAGCCCGGCGCGCTGACGGCGGCGCTGGCCTGGTACCGGGCGCAGACCGGCCGCGCCGGGGGCCCGCTGCCGCCGGTGACCGTGCCGGTGCTGTACGTCTGGTCGGACGGCGACGCCTTCCTCGGGCCGGTCGCCGCCCACGCGACCGCGGCGCACGTCGACGGGCCGTACCGGTTCGAGGTGCTGTCCGACGTCAGCCACTGGATTCCGGAGGAGGTGCCGGAGCGGTTCGCGGCGCTGCTGCTCGAGCACCTGCGGGGCGCGGCCGAGCGGTAGCCGCCGGGCGGGCTGGTCCCGCCGCTCCGCGCCGACGAGCCGGAGCGGGGACCTGACCTAGCGTGCGCGCGGTGCGCCTGGCCACCTGGAACCTGCTGCACGGGATCTCGCTGTCCGACGGGCAGGTCCAGCCGTCGCGGCTGCTCGAGGGGGCCCGCGCCCTGGACGCCGACGTGCTCGGCCTGCAGGAGGTGGACCGCGGGCAGCCCCGCAGCGCCGGGCGCGACCAGACCGCCGAGGTCGGGCGGGCGACGGGCGCCGCCGACTGGCGCTTCGTGCCGGCCCTGGTGGGCGAGCGGGGCGGCCGCTGGCGGGCCGCAGACGACAGCGACGCCGACGACGCCTCGGGTCTGCACTACGGCGTGGGGCTAGTCACCCGCTTCCCGGTGCAGGCCTGGCACGTCGTGCGGCTGCCCGCCGCCGGGCGCCGCGCGCCGCTGCTCCTGCCCGGCAGCGGGCGGCTCGTGTGGCTGGAGGACGAGCCGCGGGTCGCGCTCGCCGCAGTCGTCGACACGCCGGTCGGGACGATGACGGTCGCGACGACGCACCTGTCCTTCCTGCCGGGCTGGAACGGCGCCCAGCTGCGCCGAGTGACCGCCGCCCTGGCCCGGCTGCCGTCGCCGCGGGTGCTGCTGGCCGACTTGAACATGCCGCCGCCGTTTCCCCGGCTGCTGACCGGGTGGCGGGTGCTCGCACGGGCCGCGACGTACCCGTCACCCCGGCCGCGGGTTCAGCTGGACCACGTGCTCGCGTCGGGCTCCCTGCCGGACGTGCGCGCGGTGCACACGCCCGCGCTGCCGGTGTCGGACCACCGGGCGCTGCTGGTCGAGCTCGTATGACGCTCACGGCGGTCCTGCTCGACGCCGGCGAGACTCTCGTCGACGAGACCCGCCTGTGGGACTGCTGGGCCCGCTGGTTGGGCGTGCCGGCGTTCACGGTTGGCTCTCCCCCTCGCCCTCGAGCGGGACGCCGCGCACGAGGGCGCGCAGGCCGTCCTCGTCGAGCAGGTCGGCCGGCCGGACCGTCCGGCCGTCGCGGACGTGGTGGAAGGCGGCGCGGACCCGGGCGACCGGCACCTCCGCCAGGTGCGCCCAGGCCAGCCGGTAGGTGGCCAGCTGCACGGCGGCGGCCTCGGCGTCAGAGCCGGTCGGCAGGGGGCCGGTCTTCCAGTCCACGACCTCCCAGTCGCCCGCGTCGTCCCGGAACACCGCGTCGATCCGGCCGCGGACCAGCACGCCCTCGACGGTGGTCTCGAACGGGACCTCCACCTCCTCGGGCGCGCGTCCCCACCAGGCGCTGTGCCGGAACGCCTCCTGCAACGCGGCGAGGTCGGCGTCCGCGGCCGGGGCGTCGGCCGAGCCGGGCAGCTCGGTCGGGTCGAGCAGCTGCGGCAGCCCGAAGACGGTGTGCTCCAGCCAGGCGTGGAAGGCCGTGCCCCGCCGCGACGCCAGACCGGGCCGCCGCGGCACCGGACGGAGCAGCGCGCGGGCCAGCGCGCCGGGGTCGCGGCGCAGCTCGACCAGCCCGGTCACGGAGAGGCTGTCCGGGAGCACGGCC
>JALYMN010000119.1 GCA_030773675.1 Actinomycetota bacterium | reverse complement strand
CTGTCTCCTCGTCGCCGGGTGGGACGGTCACCGCTGGACGGGCGAGCGGACAGGACTGCGACGGGACCTCTGGCCAGGCTCCTATCAGGTCACTGCTCGCCCGGCCGGCGGGTCTGGCCGACCACCCGGACCGGGACCGACAGATCAAGAAGAAGGCACGAAGCCGGTCATTCGAAGGGTCAGGCCTCGGTCCGGGTGGCGAGACCGATCATTGCAGTCATTCCGCAGCCCCCTGTGTGCGAGGACGGCCCCGACGAGCACCTCGTCAGGTTCGTCGCGTGCTGGTGCGCCCGCACCACAGTGGAGTCCACCGAGGTCCGCCAGTCGACCTGGCCGGCCGCGTCCGCGTCGGCGATCAACTCGGCCAGCACCCGGTCGAGGGTGCCGTCCTGGGACCAGCTCTGGAACCGGCGGTGGACGGTCTGCCAGGCGCCGTACTCCGTGGGCAAGTCGCGCCACGGCACACCCGTACGGACCCGGTAGATCATCCCCTCCAGGATCGGTCGATGCGGCCGGAAAGCCGGCCCCATCGGACCTTTGGCCGGCGGAAGCAGCGGCTCCACCCGGGCCCACATTTCATCGGTCAGCACAGCTCCACGCGACATCCCGCCTTCGACCTGCGCCACCGCGCGGTGGGTCGTCCACGCAGTGGGCCCCGTCTATCGGGGACCGCGAGACGCGGCGCTGCTCGCCTCGGCGTACGTCGAGAGCCTCCGCCGCGCGGATGAGGTGGGGGCCCGCTCGGTCGCCTTTCCGTCCCTGTCTACCGGCGCCTACGGCTATCCCAGTGACGAGGCCGCGGTCGTCTCTGTTGGCGCCCTCCGGTCCGCCGACACGGCGGTCGAGGAGGTCCTGCTGGTGGCCTTCGACGAGCGCACGGCCCTGGCTTGGGAGGACGCTCTCCGGCTCAGCAGCTGACGTTTGTGGGCTTCTTCGCGGTCGAGGGTGATCGGCGTGGCGTGAGGGCGTAGCGCTCGTGGCTGCGCAGGGACGCTTCTATGTATGTCAAGCGGCGGCTTGATGGGTTGCTGCGCGGTCTCGCGCGCGCCCGTGCGAACTGATAATGCTGTAGGTCTCGCGAGCGACGTAGCGCTTGAGGCAGCGGGTGATGTCGCGGTTGCTCAGGCCCTCGGCGGTGCGTCGGGTGACGTAGGCGCGGGTGCGCGGGCAGTAGCGCTTGCGGGTCAGCACGATCATGTGCAGGGCGTTGTTGGCAGCGCGATCGCCGCCGCGGTTGAGGCGATGCCGGCCGGTGGTGCGGCCGGAGCTGGCGGGCAAGGGGGCGACGCCGCAGAGCGCGGCGAAGGAGGCTTCGCTGTGCATCCGGTCGGGGTTGTCGCCGGCGGTGACCAGCAGCTGCCCGGCGGTCTCGGAGCCGACACCCGACAGCTCCAGCAGAGCCGGGGCGGCCGCAGCGACCAGCGGGCTGGTCGCGGCGCTGAGCTCGGCGATCTCGGTGTCGAGCTGCTGATGACGTCGAGCCAGGCTGCGCAGGG
Organism: Actinomycetota bacterium; assembly: GCA_030773675.1. The sequence goes on along the minus strand of JALYMN010000119.1, from coordinate 821 downwards.
CAGTCTTGACCGCGTTGACCGGGTCGGTCAGGTCCGCCCCGGGCTGCATCCTCGCCGCAGTGGTCACCAGCGCGTGCAGGGCCAGGCCGCGCAGGCGGCTACGGAGCGGTTCGGGGGCGGCGACGACCAGAGCGTGCAGCTGGTTGGCGGTCTGGGTTCGGGCCTTGACCGCGCTGCGACGGGCCAGGCGCAGGACGCGGATCGACTCGACGGAGCCGTTGGCGGTCTTCGGGGTGCCGCTGCGACGCCGGACAGCGCCGCGCGGGCGGCGGCTTCGGCATCCAGCGGGTCGGACTTGCCTCGGCGGCGTCGGGTCCGCCGGTCCGGCCGGTCGACCTCCACGACCGTGACGTTCTGGCTGTGAAGGTGGCGGACGAGGCCGGCGCCGTAGCTGCCGGTGCCCTCCACCCCGATCCGGACGACGTCGCCGAAGCCGTCAGCCAGGCGAGGAGCTGGGCGTATCCAGCGGGGTCGGCCGGGAACTCCGCGACGCCCAGCAGCCCGCCGATCTGGTCGATCGCCGCGGCTGCGTGGCTGTCCTTGTGGGTGTCGACGCCGCCGGTGACCACCCGAGTGTCTGAGCTGCCTGTCATCGTGTTGGTGCCGTCCTTCGCTGTGTCGGCATGCTGAGGCGCACCGGTCGGGCGGGGCGGACGTCACAGTGATGAGGCCTCGTGGCCAGGCTTCTATCAAGTTGTCGCTCGCCACGAGCATGGGACCGGCTTGAGCGGGTTCTTGCCACCTTCATGGGACCACCGCGGTTGCCAGTCATGGGACCACCGGCGTGTCCTGCGCCGTGGTCCTGGGTGCCAGCGGTTAGC
>JALYMN010000118.1 GCA_030773675.1 Actinomycetota bacterium | reverse complement strand
ACCCCGAGCTGAGGTGGTAGTCGCCCTCCAGGACCGGCAGCCGGTCAGGGTCCCGTCCCGCTGCGGCGAACGCCTCCCGGTAACCGGCGAGGCGCTGCTCCGCCGTCCACAGCCTGCGGGGGCCGCTGATGACGGCGATGCGCTGGTGACCCTGGCTGAGCACGTGGGACGCCAGCTCGCGAGCTCCGCGACGGTTGTCGGAGACGACCGACGGCAGGTCGAACCCGGGAAGCTGCTCGTCGACGAGCACGACCGGACCCAGGCGCGTCAGCTCCAGGAGGGACGTGGGTGACGTCGCCGCGCCGGACAGGTAGATGATGCCGTCCAGTCGCTGGCTCCGCAGCAGCCTGCCGTTCGGCGACTCGTTCCCGCCGGTGGCCTCGGGGGCGCACAGCACTACCAGCACGCCGCGGGCGGAGGCCGCCTGCTCGACACCCTGGGCGAGCAGCGCGAAGAACGGGTTGGCGAGGTCGGGCACGACGAGCCCGATGGTGGACGCGGACCTCCGCTTGAGGTTGCGCGCCGACTCGTTCGGCGTGTAGTTCAGCACGCGGACGGCGTCCAGCACCCGTGCCCGACGCTCAGCGGCCACCGGCCCGCTGTCGTTGAGCACGTAGCTCACCGTGCTGATCGAGACGCCGGCGTGCGCTGCGACGTCCTTCATCGTGGGCCAGCGCCGCTCCTCGGCCTCACTCCGACGCGGCAAGGGCTGTCCTCTCCGTGGACGTCGACCGGCCGGAAGCAGCCCAGCGGAGGATGGCCGCCCAGAGGTCCCGGTAGTGCGGCCAGGTCAGGAACTCCGGCGGAGCCCAGTGCGGCGCGAGGTCCGAGGCGAAGGCCACGGAGTGGCCGAGGCCGGCGTGACCGACAACCAGCAGCGGGTCGGCGCCGGATCGGGCGACCACAGTGCTGTCGGGCTTGGCCACCAGCTCGTTGTACCCCAGCAGCGGCGGCCAGGCAGGCGGCGTGCCGCCGAGAACCTCGTGCTCAGGCTCGTCGAAGGCCGCCTCCGCGCCCTCAGGCACCTCGACCCGGTCATCACGGTCCAGGACGTGTACCGGCAGGACGCGCGCCAGCGGGCTGCGGCCGTAGCGAGCCCGTGCGTCGATGCCGGAGAACGACAGGTACCCGCCGACCATGACCAGGCCTCCGCCGAGCTCAACGTAGTCGGCGAGCAGCTCCAGCCTGTTCACGGTCAGCTTCGAGCGTAGGAAGGTGTCGTCGGTCAAGAGGAAGGAGTTCGCGCCGACGTCACTGATCACGACGACGTCGAACTGCTGGAGCTCCTCGCCTGTCGTTGGGAAGCGGCCCGAGATCTCGTGCGCGCGCAGGTAGGTGACGTCGAATCCGGAGGCGTCGAGGCTGTCGAGGAAGACGCCGGCTCCCTCCTCGTACTCGGTGTTCTGGAAGTGGTCGAAGCCCTTCATGTGCACCGTGTGCTTGATCCAGGACTCTCCGACCACGAGAACCCGGAGCGGCGCCTCAGTCGTGCCCATGCGTACCCCTAGGGGAGGAAGTGTCGTGTCAGGAACGGAACGGGACCGGCCCCGACCCGGGAAACCCGGTCGTCGCCGTCGACGACGTGCGACGACCGGTCCCGTCGGCGCTACTGGCCGTCGGTGTCGAGGATGCGGTCCTTCACGAAGTCCGGGAGCACCCGGGCCTCCGGGACGGCGGGCATCGTCGTCTCGCGCGAGTCCCATCCGATCATCTTGTCGGGCACCAGCTGGAAGTACCGGCGGCCGGCGAACTCACCGAACTCGAAGTACTGCTCGGCGTACGGGTGGCCGATGTGGAAGTACTTGTCGAAGACCAGCCCCTGCAGTCGTGACACCAACCCGACGTCGTCGGCCGCCACGAGGGAGCCGAGAATCCGGACGCCGCTCACCGTCGTGAACTCGTCGCCGGCGTCGACCAGGGCCGCGATCGCCCGTCCCGCCTCCGCGTTGGCGCCGTGACGGCTGCCCGCGTCGAGCGGAAGGTAGATCTGCTGCTCGTCGAGGACGAACCACAGCGGAGTGAGATAGATGCTGCCGTCCTCGTTCGTGCTGGCCACTCGGATCGTCTTCTGACGGGTCAGGTACGCCCAGCGCTTCTCGCCCCTCAGCGGGTTCGTCTGGCTCGCAGTCGCCATGGTGTTCTCCTCACTTCCTCAGAGCGGTCAGCTGAGCACTGAACTCAGGCAGGTCGGGAGCCAGCCCGACTCGCGGCGACGGACCGCTGCTCCAGAAGAACTCCGTCTCCACGCCGGTGGCCTCGAGGGTGTAGTCGTAGCCGCCGGGGAGGTAGATGTGCTCACCGGGACCGGCCTCCAGGACGACCTCGCGACCCGACGCGTCCTTCACCCGGAGGTGAATCTTGCCCTTGAGCACGTAGTGGGTCTCGTCGAAGTCGACCTGGTTCCAGTTGTACGGGAGGTGGTCCGGCTCCTGGTAGCAGATCCCCTGGCGGAAGTACCGCGCGTCGTCCCGCTCCCGGGACAGGAAGATGGACGTCTCGATCCCGGTGTTGAAGTGGAGGCGCGGCAGCTCGTCGATCTCGCTGCGCGCGATCACGCGCGGATACCGACGCGCGTTCGGTGCGGTCGGGTCGTAGTCGGGCATGTCTGCTCCTCTTCGAGTCGTGGTGTCCTGCCGAGCTGGCCGGGGCCTGCCGGACGAGTCGCACGTGGGCAAGGAGCGTTCGAAACGGTTCTAGACGGCACCGGTCGTGCATGCAGCCTGGCGGCGGGCGTGTGCCTTCCGGAGGCTGATTGATTCGTTTCTACCGTACTGTTGGCTTCGCGGCGACGTCAACCCTCGGATCGTCCGCCTGTGCGAGGGGGGACGAGACGGTAAGACGCCGCACGCGTGGCTCGCCCACCGCTGGGACCGGCGTGCAGCGCGACGTCAACCGCGCCGTGCCAGCCAGCGATTTGGGGAGGAGCGGAGCCATGGGTCCGAGCACGGCGCTCGTGATCGACTGCGACCCGGGGATCGACGACGCCGTGGCCCTTGCGCTGGCGGTCGGCAGCCCCGAGGTCGAGCTGCGCCAGGTCACGACCGTGTCAGGAAACTCGCCGGTGGACGTCACGACCCGCAACGCGCTGCAACTGCTGGACGCGTTCGGCCGGCAAGACGTCCCCGTCGCCGCCGGCGCGAGCCGTGCGCTCGTACGCGTCGGCTGGCACGGGCTCCCGTCGCCGCACGGCGAGAACGGGCTCGGGCGGGTTCGGCTGGACCGCGAGACCCGCCTCGCCGAACCTGTGCATGCGGTCGATCGGCTCGCCGACCTGCTGCGCCGGGCCGCTCCGCGGTCGGTGGTCGTCGCGGCGATCGGACCGCTCACGAACCTCGCGCTGCTGCTGGCGCTGCACCCGGAGTGCGCCGGAGGGATAGACCGCTTGGTGGTCATGGGCGGCAGCACCGGCCCCGGGAACATCACCGCTTCGGCCGAGTTTAACCTGTGGACCGACCCCGAGGCTGCGCAGCGCGTCCTCACGGACTCCGGTCTGGACGTCACCCTGGTCGGCCTCGACGTGACGCGTCGGGCGACGGTCGATCCCGCCATGCTCGAGGCTCTGCGCGCAGCCTCGGAGCGCGGTCGCCTCCTGGCGGACATGATCGTGGGCTACCGCGACCGACGCGCCGGCGCGTGGGCGATGCACGACGTGCTCGCCCTGGCCGCCGTCGTCGACCCGACGCTGGTCTCGACCCGTCCTGCCGAGGTCGAGGTCGACACCGGGTCGGGGCCGGAACGCGGACGGACGCGATGCACGTTCCTCGACGAGGACGCGGGCTCACCGCCGCCGTCGCCAGCCGGGTTCGTCCGGACCACGACGAGGTGCCGCGTCGCCGTCGACCTGGACGTCGCCCGGTTCCGTGAACTGCTGCTGGAGCGCGTCACAGGCTGAGTCGGAGCCGGCCTCGGTGCCCTGCCGAACGGCACGGCGGCCGCAGCAAAATGCATGCGGTGACGGGTTCCGCCGCTGCCCGCAGACCTGATCCGGTGTGACGCGGCCGCGTGCTGAACGTCACCGCTCGCGCTGGGCCTGTCCCGAGTCTGGACGGGCATCTTGGGAGTACGTGTCCAGCGCTCCTGGGAGTCCCGTGTCCGTCGCTCTGTCCCTGCTCGGGGCCCTGCCCTCGCTTCCGAGCTCAGCCTTGGCCGCCAATGGCGGTGGCGTACGCCCCGAGCTTCTCCTCGACGAGCTGCGGGGCCTGCCGGCTGAGATCCGCCTGCGGTCGCTGTCCGAGGAGGACCGCCACGCGCTGGTCCGAATGGTCGACCGGTCAAGCCCGGCGAGCCGGCAGGCGCGCTTCCACGAACCCCTCACTGCTCTACCTCCGGGCTGGGCTCGGACGATCTGCCGGGTGGCGGGAAGCCGCGTGGTGGTCGCGGCCGTCGTGGAGGGGATCTCTCACCGGCAGGCCGACCAGCCGGGAGCCGCACTCGGCGCGCCCTACGACGACGAGATCGTCGCCCTGGCGCAGGTCGAGCCCGACGTCGGGGGCCGTGGCGAGCTCGCCATCCTCGTCGAGGACTCCTACCAGCGCACCGGGCTCGGGCTGATCGTGCTGTGCGCCGCGCTGGCGGAGGCTGCTCGGCTGGGAGTGCGCAGGGTGAAGGCGTACATGCTCCCTGACAACGACGGCATCCGGGCGCTGCTGTCCTCCCTGGACCTCCCGATCAGGCGGGGCCACGACGACGGCAAGGAGTGCTGGACCATCGACATCGCGGGCATCGCCGCGCGATAGCGCGGTGCCGGGCGAACGTCGTCGTCGGGCAGATCGGCGTCATGCCCGTCGCCCTGTGCCCACGGGGATGCCGCCGTGCCCGGCGCTGTGACGGCAGGGCGCGATCGGACCGTCTTCGGGGGTCCTCCACGCCCACTCGTGCTCGACCTGCGTTACGGAACGCGTTGACAGTGCCTGCGACACCGGCAAGGGTCGGCCGATGAGGTCGTTGTGCGTCTTCTGCGGCTCGAACCCAGGGCGCCAGCCGGTCTACATGGACGCCGTTCGAAGCTTGGCCACCGTGCTGGCCGAGGAGGAGATCCGCATCGTCTACGGCGGAGCGCACGTCGGGACGATGGGCGCTCTGGCCGACACCGCCCTCGAGGCGGGTGGAGAGGTGATCGGCGTCATCCCCGAGCAGCAGGTGGGGGAGGAGGTGGCGCACACAGGCCTGACCGAGCTGCACGTCGTCGGCTCCATGCACGAGCGCAAGGCGCTGATGGCGGAGCTGTCCGACGGCTTCATCGCCCTCCCCGGCGGCCTCGGGACGCTCGAGGAGTTCGCCGAGGTGGTGACGTGGTCGCAGTTGGGGCTGCACCGCAAGCCGACCGGCCTGCTCAACACCGCCGGCTACTACGACTCGCTCCTGGGCTTTCTCGACCACGCTGTCGTGGAGCGCTTCCTGCGGGCCGAGGACCGTGCCCTCGTCCTCGCCGAGACGGAGGTGCGGCCGCTCCTGAGACTCATGCGGGCGTGGGCACCGAACCAGCAGCGCGGGTGGAAGCCTGCCGAGGACCAGGACGCCGTCGACCGAGCGGACGCGACTCCGACGGCGAATCACCCGGCGGCTAGGAAGTACTAAACAAGGGTCTGGGTGGCGAGGCGCCTCGAGGCGGTCATGCCGCTACTGAAGTCAGACAAGGTCAGACGCCCGCCGGCTGTCAGCGCTTCGGCGACAAGGCCAGTGGGGAGCTGGAGTGTCAGCCCGGCCTGGACGAGCTGCTCCAGTAGGCCCGGCCCGGTGTCACCGTCGTGGGTGTGGCGGCTGGACCGGCTCGGCCGGTCGCTCAAGCACCTGCTGGAGACCGTCAACCAGCTGGAGCAGCGCGGCGTGGCGTTCGTCAGCCTGACCGAGAACATCGACACCA
>JALYMN010000117.1 GCA_030773675.1 Actinomycetota bacterium | reverse complement strand
CCTGCGACCTGTCACCCCAGACCGCCGTCAGTCGGCCCACCAGCAGCCGAAGTCCGCCGTCCTCACGCACTTCGACGTCGAGCATCGCCTCCTCGTCCGGTGGCGCGCCATCCCGATGCGCGCGCAGCGTCCTACCGGGACCGCTGGTCTCGTAGCTGCTCCACGCGATGCCCTGCGCGCGCGCCTGCTGAAGTGGTTCAGGTGCCCGAGCGTCGGCGCCGCCCGCGGATGTCGTTGGGCACGAGCCGATCCACGTCGCGCAGGAGTGCACTAGTGACCTGCTGGCTCTTCGCCACCAGGCCGCGTCCCGCCTCGGGCGGCGCGGTCAGCGGCTGCGCGACGCCGTACATACGGCCGCACTGGTGCTGGGCCCCGATGCCGCCGGGTTGCGCGCTAGCTCGACGTCGAGGAGCAGGTGCGCCTGGTTCTCGAGCGACTCGCGCCGACTGTGGTGTCGGACGACCCCGGCGTCGGACAGCCGGATGCGAGTGCGGTCGCCCCGGCCGAAGTAGTTGCCGTCGACCATGTGCGCGCGCACGCGCGCTTGGCGGCACCTCGACGAACAGGTAGCCCGCGGCGGACTCCTGCGAGCTCGGGATGTCGAAGGCCCGCACGAACAGCGGCGGATCGACAAGTTGGGTGGCGACCTGCTCGACTCGCTCGGCGAGACCGTCGAGCGGCTGAGGCGCGAGCCGCCAGGTGCGCACGGCCTTGAGTTCCTCAAGCCCGATGAGCAACGCGCCGCCGTCGATGGCGAAGCTCGCGAGGTCGCGTCCAAGTTCCTTGCGCTCGCCGGAGGACGCGCTACTTCGCGCTTCCCGTCGAAGTAGCGCGTCTCTGAGAGCAGACCGCCTTCGATGACGTCCGTGATGTCCTGCTCTGATCGCGGCTGCCACCGAGGCTGCTCAGGCGCGATATACACACTCACAGCATGACGCTAGTCCTGGTTACGCGGCTTGTACGACTTGGTGTTTCGCTATCAGGACGTTCCGACCGCCACCCCTTCGGTGCGCACGTCAGCCCTTTTTATGCCGCTCCTGCAGCTCCAGGAACCTCAGGCCAGCCAGTGCCTCGGGGTCGACCAGGAGATCATCCTCGTCGGCGGCGCAGCGCACGAGCAGCGGGGCGAGGTGGGCGTTCCACTCCCGCCGCCAATAGCCGAGCACGTCACCGAGCAGATGCTGATAGGTGTCCGGCTCGAAGGCGTGCAGCTGCTTGACCAGCTCGTCGACCTCGGGCTGCTCGTCGGCGGCCCGAGGACGGCGTTGCGCCAGGGCAGGTCGCCGGGAGCTGCTCGAGCAGCCACTCCCCGATGCGTCGTTCGACGGTTACTGCCGCCAGCGCATGCGAGCCACAACAGGATCGAGGCCAGGAAGACGCCACGCGTAGACGAGAGCGTGCTTGGCGTAGCGGGTGCGATGCCGCGCCACTCCTTGAGCCGCGTAAGAGGCCCGGTCGAGCGGCTCAACCAGGAGATCAGGCGCGGATCGCGCAACCCGGAGAAGTCCGGTGTCCGCTGGTCGACTCGCTCGGTCATGGCACTCTCCCTCGGTGTGCCCGCGTGTGCCCGCGTCTGTCCGCAGCCTGCCCGCCCCCGCACAGCGGACCCCGACTCGCCGTGAGCAGCGTGCCGCGGACGGTGACCTGGTGAACGTGCGCCTGTCCCGCCGCGCGCTGCTCGGCCTGGCGGTCGCCTCGGCTGGCTGCCAGGCGGCCCCCCGGGCCCTCGCGCCGCTGCCCCCGTCCCTTCGGCTGTCGGTCCGCCCCGACCAGCACACGCTGGCGGACCTCCCGGCAGGTACGTCGAAGGTCCCGCTCAGCAACGGCCGGACAGCCCTGCTGCACGTCCCTCGCCATGCGCGGCCTGCCCTCGTCGTGGCCCTGCACGGAGCACGCGGGAACGCCAGTTCGGGACTGGACCTGCTGCGCCCGCAGGCGGACCGGCTCGGCTTCGTCCTGCTCGCTCCCGCCAGCGCCGGGTCGACGTGGGCCCCGATTGGCGGTGGTGCGGACCAGGACACCCCGGCGCTGCAGGCCGCGCTGACCGATGCGCTGCGCCGCTGGCCCGTCGTACCGCAGCACCTCGCCGTGGCCGGGTTCTCCGACGGCGCGTCCTACGCCCTCACCCTGGGCCTGGCGAACGGCGACGTCCTGCCCCGGGTCGTGGCGTTCTCGCCTGGGTTCGAGACCGCGGGCCGGCGCCAGGGCCGGCCGGCGGTGTTCGTGACCCACGGCACCCGCGACGAGGTGCTGCCGGTGGAGCGCACCAGCCGGGTCCTGGTCCGGGCCCTGCGACGTGACGGGCTCGAGGTCGACTACCGAGAGTTCGACGGGCCGCACGTCGTGCCACGTGAGCTGGCGGACGAGGCCGGGGCGTGGCTCGTGCGGTAGCCGCTCGCCGGTGAGGTGCGCCGCGTCAGGGAAGGCCCAGGCGCAGGCCGAGGAACACGCAGGGGGAGAAGCCGGACCATTTCGCGCACCTCGACGCCGCCGCGGAGGACCTGTCCTCCGGTCGGCCGCGCCACGCGTCGGCTTCAGCCCGGCTGGTTCTGAGGCGCGGGGTGGGCCGGGGTGCGGGCGAGCACGGCGTAGTCCTGAGGGCCGAAGAAGGCCTTGGTCAGGGCCTGAGCCACGAGAGCCGCCGTGCTGTCGTCGACGCCGGGAAGGCGGAGCCGCGTGAGGTCGGCCGGTTCCTTGGGGTGCAGCATCCGCACCTGGACGTCACGGAAGCCGGCGGCGGTGACCAGGAACTCGGTCAGCGCCGGCGGCAGCGGCTGCAGGTGGGTGGGGTCGAGACGGAAGTTGCAGGCCGCCATCACCAGGTTCATGGGGTTGGGCGTCTCCAGGATCAGCAGGCCGCCCGGCCGCAGGGCCGTCCGCGCCGCGGTCAGCAGCTCCAGCAGCGGCTCCAGCTCGAGGTGCTCGACGACGTGGAAGCCGGTGACGACGTCCAGCGACCCCGGCTCGAGCTCCTGCAGGTGCGCGACCGCGTCGGCGTGCACGACGGGCACGCCGCGGGCCCGCAGCACCCTGGTCATCTGCGCGCTGGCCTCGACGCCGTACGCCGGCACGCCCCGCTCGGCCAGCATGCTGAGCCACTCCCCGCGCCCCGGGCCCACGTCGAGCACGTCGCCGCCGGTGCGGGCGCGTTCCACGTCGGGCAGGTAGACCTGGAGCCGCTCGCGCACGTCGGCCTCGCTACCGCGGAAGCGGTCCTGAAACGCCGGATAGACGCTGTCAAAGCGACTGCGGGCCGCCGGGGGCGCCCCCGGCGTCAGCGTGTCCAGCCGTCCGCGCAGGGCCTCGACCTCCGCGCGCAGCGCGGCGAGCTCCTCGCCCTGCTCTCGGCCGGGCCTCACGGCGCGCCGTCGAGCTGCGCCGCCTGGCCGGGCCGGTCCTGCCCCAGCCCCCCCACCTCTGCCGCGCTGTCCAGACCGGGCACGCTCTTGACCGGCTTGGCCGGGATACCGGCGACGATCGTGTACGGCTGCACGTCCGAGGTCACGACCGACGCGGCCGCCACCACCGCGTGCTCCCCTATCCTGCAGGGCCCGAGCACCAGTGCGTTGCTGGAGACCCAGACGCCCCGCCCGATGACCACGTCCCGGCCCGTCTTCGGCACCGCGACCTGACGCTCCCGGTCGAACTTCGTCACGTCGTGAGTGCCGGTCAACACCGAGACGCTGTGCCCGAAGAAGGCGTACTCCTCGACGGTGATCTCACCAGAGGACAGGTTGAACAGTGCGTTGTTCAGCACCGCGGTGGGGTGGACGTGCAGCTTGTTCCGGTCTCCGTAGACCAGCTGGTGCTCCAGGAGGTCGTTCGGGGGCACGTGCGACGCGTGCGCAAGGTGCTCCTGCACCGCCTCCTGGACCCGGCGGTCCACGACGTCGCGCAGCAACGGTGCGAGCAACCGACCGAGCACGCTGACCATCGACATGCGAACTCTCCCGCCTGAGGGGCGAGCAGCGTAGCCAGGAGCCCGGTGCGACCACAGCGGACGTCCGCACGCGACCCATCGACAGCGCCTTTCGTCCGCAGGCCGTGCTTCCGACCGGACTGGAGGCCGAGGTGCGGCTCGCGCGGGTGACGCGGTCCGCGTCGCCCAGCCCCAGGGCGCACCGCCGGAACCTACGGCGACGAGGTCCGCGACAATCCTCGCCAGGGGCGGTGGTCAGCCCGGACGGATGCGGCCGCGGCTTGAGCACGAGACCGGGGAGCGCGCCATGACGAGCGTCGGCATCGCCTGCCAGGGCGGCGGCAGCCACACGGCCTTCACCGCCGGAGCCCT
>JALYMN010000116.1 GCA_030773675.1 Actinomycetota bacterium | reverse complement strand
GTCGTGGTGGTCGGGCCCGGGCTGCTCGGCCGGGCGAGCACCGGCGAGCTGCTCGAGCGGCTGCTCCCCCGGATCGAGCAGGCCCGCGTGGTGCTCGACGCGGTGGCGCTGTCGGCGCTGGGCGAGCACCGGCACCTGGCCGGATCGCTCGAGGGGCGGCTCGTCCTCACCCCGAACAGCGGCGAGCTGGCCGCGCTGCGCGGCGACGACGACGACGACCTGCCGCTGCCCGCGCTCGCCGAGCGGTACGGCGCGGTGGTCTCCACCGGCGGTGAGGTCGTCACGCCAGACGGGCGGCGCTGGGTGGACGAGGCGGGCGGGATCGGCCTCGGCACGTCCGGTTCCGGGGACGTGCTCGCCGGCGTCGTCGGCGGGCTGCTGGCCCGCGGCTGCACGCCGGAGCAGGCCGCCGTCTGGGGGCAGTACGTCCACGCGGGCGCGGGCGACCGGCTGGCCGGGCAGCTGGGGCGCACCGGCTTCCTCGCCCGCGAGCTGCTCGACGAGCTCGTGCCGGTGCTGTCGGGGCTCAACGCCTGAACGACGCCGGTCGGCACGCTCCGCGCCGTGCCGGTGCCTGCCGCGCCGCTGCCGCCCGCCTGCGGGGTGGTCCAGGTGGCGCTCGTGCTGCCCTGGCGACAGCAGCGCCACCTGGATCACCGGCGCGCGTGACCCGGCGGACGTCAGGGACGGCGGCTACGGCAGGTCGACGACCACGACGGTGACGTTGTCGCGCCCGCCCGCCTCGACCGCGGCGTCGACGAGCGCCCGGCACGCCTGCTCGGGCGTGCCGCGGCCGAGCAGAGCGGCGACCTCGTCGTCGTCCAGCTCGCTGTTGAGACCGTCGGTGCACAGCAGCAGCCGCCCGGCCGCCGGCACGGTCACCAGCGCCGGCTCCGGCGCGGGCCCGCGGCCGAGGCCGAGCGCCCGCGTCAGCCGGTACTGCCCCGGGTGCACGCGGGCCTGCTCGGCGGAGATGTGCCCCGCCGCGAACAGTTCCTCGGCCTGGTTGTGGTCGGCGGTGAGCCGGCGCAGGCCGCCGCCGTCGAGCAGGTACGCGCGGCTGTCACCGGCCCAGCGCACCTGCAGCTCGTCGCCGACCAGCGTGGCGTGGACCAGCGTCGTGCCCATGTCGGGCAGCTCGCGCGTCGTCGCGTCGAGCACCGCCCGGTGCGCCTGCGCGACGGCCCGCTCGGGCTCGGCGAGGAGGGCCGCCTCGGCCGCCACCCGCGCGGCGACCTCGCCGCCGCTGTGCCCGCCCATGCCGTCGGCGACGACCCAGGTGGTCGGCGAGGTCGCGTAGGCGTCCTCGTTGCCGTCCCGGACCCGCCCGATGTGCGTGGCCGCCGCCGCTTCTCTCATGCGGCCATCCTGCCCGTCGACCTGCACTCGACCCTCAGGACCGGTCGGCGCCCGGTGTCGGGGCCGCGCGGCGAGGGGTAGGGGCTTCCCGACCAGTCGCCCGACCGCTCCTGCCGGAGCAGAGGAGAGCCATGAGCGAGCAGCCCGACACGACTCCCGCGACGAGCGCGGGCACGACCCGCGCCGCCGGCGAGGGCGTCGACGACCAGGAGATGAGCCGCGAGGTCGCCGACACGACGAGCAGCGACCTCAAGAGCGAGCAGGTCTTCGAGAACGAGCAGGAAGGCACCTACACCGACACCGAGGTGCAGAAGGCGTCCGCCGAGGACCTCGGCGGCTGACCCGTCCGGCGGCCCGCTGCCCGGGCGGGCAACGCGGCTACAGCGCGACGGGCCCGCGCCCTTCGCCCGACGTCGCGTTGGCGAAGTGCGACAGCGGCACGACGACGAACAGCCCCCTCCCGCGGAACGCGAGCCCGCCGTCCGGCGCCGTGCCCTCGCAGGCGCCCCAGACCTTGCGCCCCTCGTGCGACAGCAGGCGCCCCCGGACGACGTACGGCTCGCCGACCATGACCGGCCGGAGGTACTCCACCTCGAGCGTGCGGGTCACCGCCGGCTCGCGGACGACGTGCAGCAGGTAGCCGAGGACGTCGTCGACGACGGTGGCGACCGCTCCCCCGTGCGCGATGCCCGGCGCCCCGCTCTGCCCGTGGGTGAACAGGTGCTCGGTGACGACCTCGTCGCCCTCGCGGCGGACCCGCAGGCCGAACCCGTGCTCGGCGTCCGGGCCGCAGCCCAGGCAGGTCGGGTAGTGCGGCGGCAGCGCCGTCCCGGGCTCGGCGAGCGCCCGCGCGAGGTGCGCGGCGACGGGGTCAGACACCGAGCGACCGTCCGATGATCTCCTTCATGACCTCGGTCGTCCCTCCGTAGATCGTGTGCACCCTGGTGTCGAGGAAGGCCTTCGCCACCGGCTGCTCGCGCATGTAGCCGTAGCCGCCGTGCAGCTGCACGCACCGGTCGACGACCCGCTTCTGCATCTCCGTCGTCCACCACTTGGCCATGGCGGCGTCCTGCACCCCGAACGCGCCCTCGCCGAGCGCGCGCACGGCCTGGTCGACGTACGTCTGGGCCAGCTCCAGCTCCGTCGCCATCTCCGCGAGCGCGAAGCGGTTGTGCTGGAACGACCCGATCGGCTGCCCGAACGCCGAGCGCTCCTTGCAGTACGCCAGCGTGAGGTCGAAGACGCGGCGGGCGCCGGCGACGGCCGACACCGCGATCGACAGCCGCTCCTGCGGCAGGTTCTCCATCAGGTGCACGAACCCGCGGCCCTCCTGGCCGAGCAGGTTGCCGGCCGGCACGCGGACCTCGTCGAAGAACAGCTCGGCGGTGTCCTGCGCCTTCATCCCGACCTTGTCGAGGTTGCGCCCCCGCGCGAAGCCCGGCATCCCGCGCTCGACCGCGAGCAGGGACAGGCCGCGGCTGCCCGGGGCGTCCGGGTCGGTGCGCGCGACGACGAGCACCAGGTCGGCCAGGATCCCGTTGGTGATGAACATCTTGGACCCGTTCAGCACCCAGTCGCCGCCGTCGCGGCGGGCGGTCGTGCGCAGCCCCTGCAGGTCGGAGCCGGCGCCGGGCTCGGTCATCGCGATCGCCGTGATCAGCTCGCCGCTGACGAAGCCCGGCAGCCAGCGGGCCTTCTGCTCGTCGGTCGTCAGGTCGTTGAGGTACGGCGCCACCACGTCGTTGTGCAGGCCGAACCCGAGGCCGCTCGCGCCGGCCGCGGCGACCTCCTCGTCGAGCACCGCCTGGTAGCGGAAGTCGCGGACGCCGCCACCGCCGTACGCCTCGTCGACGTCCATGCCGAGCAGCCCGTGCTTGCCGGCCTCGAGCCAGACGTCGCGGTCGACGACGCCGGCCCGCTCCCACGCGTCGTGGAAGGGCACGACGCGGCCGGCGAGGAAGGACCGGCTGAGGTCGCGGAACGCCTCGTGCTCGGTGTCGTACAGGGTGCGGCGCACAGGTGCCTCCCGGGGCGGAGCCGGACGCCGCCCAGCCTCCCACCGCAGCCGCTCCGGGGCGGAGCCCACCGCCCTCGTCCGCGCGCCGCCGTCGCCGTACCGTGTCCGCTCGACGAAGGGGAGGGCGCGGGTGAGCGGGTGGCGGCGGTGCGACCGGTGCCGACGGGTGCTGGCAGGCACGGAGTTCGACGGCGAGTCGCTCACCTGCCGGGCCTGCCTCACCACGCCGGTCGCGCGGGCGCCGCGCCCGGCCGGGTCGGGACCGGTGACCCGGCGCGCCGCCCCGACCCGGCCTGCACCGGCCGAGCCCGGGCCGCGGGCTCCGCTGCTCGGGGTGTCCGGGATGGGCGACTTCGAGGTGCGCGAGCGGCGGGCCAAGCGGGCGGCCTACGAGGCGCTCGCCGAGCAGTACCCGGAGGAGTACGAGCAGCTGCTGCAGGCGGCGCGGCGCGCGGAGGGCCTGCGCGCCTGAGCTCCGCTAGTACGCCGAGGGGCTCGGGCGCGCGTTGATGCCGTCGGTGCCGTCCTCGACCCGGAGCGCGACGGCCCCGAGCGCAGCGCCGTGCGTACGGCCGTGGTGGCCGCAGAACAGCAGCTCGCCGGCGACGAGCACGGCACGGACGAACGCCTGCGCGCCGCAGCGGTCGCAGCGGTCGTCGTGCGTCAGCGTGGACGGGGCGGGTGCGGTCACGGGGCCGCCTCCTTCGAGACCGGTTGGCGGGTCGCGGGGACTGCCCTCCTCATCGGCACCGCCGGCCCGGACAGGAGACCTTCCGTGGCTGCTAGTCTTCCCGGGCACGCGCCGCTAGCTCAGTTGGTTAGAGCAGCTGACTCTTAATCAGCGGGTCCGGGGTTCGAGTCCCTGGCGGCGCACACCTCGAGGCCCTCGAACGGCGCGCTGCCGGTCGGGGGCCTCGGTCGTGCGGGCCGGGTCACCTCAGCCGCTGCTGACCGTGAGCACGAGCTGCGGCCGGTAGCCCGTCGTCGCGTACTCGCTGGACCGGAACCCCAGCCCCTGGGCCGTCTCCGGTGCGAGCTCGAGCGATACCAGCCCGTTGCCGGCCACCCCGCCGACCGGCACAGCGAGCCGCACGTCGTGGCCCACCGAGCCGATGTTGCCGACCGCTCCGGCGCCGGTGCGCGCCGGCCGGCCGCGGTTCCACGTCATGGACTCCGCCCCGGTGAGCGTCGCGGTGTGCGCTGTCCGCCAGACCGCCGGCCCGTTGGTGGTCCCGCCGTCGGTAGGCACCGTGCGCAGGACCAGTTGCGCGCCGGTCACCGTCTCGTCGGTCCGCACGCCGCTCACGGCGAAGCGCAGGTAGCTGTGCACCGCGATGCCCGTCGTGGACAGCTCTGCTGGTCGGACAGCAGGGTGTCGCCCCGCCGTACGCGGTGGTCGGGCGGGCCTGCTGGACCATCGTGTCGGCCTCGGGCGGCACGACGATCGTCCGCGTCCTCAGTGCGGCGCTGGCCGTCGTAATGCGACCGATGGTGGGACAGCAGACGGCACGGCGGCGGCTTGATCACCTGCTTCGCGCGGCGACCCTGCGCGCCATGACCCCCTCCGCCGCGCCTGGCCGCCGGGTCGTCGACCAGCGCGGCGGCGGGACCGGCGTCCGCGCCTCTGCGCACGTGGAGGCCGAGTTCCTCGTGCTCAGCACCTGACGGGCCGGCGCCTGCGTGTCGACGGCGCGCCCGCTGCCGGACGAGGCGGCCGACCTGGTGGCCGGCATCGCGAACGGTCCGGACTGCTCGCCGGCCGTCCGCGCCCGCTCGGCTGTGGTGCGCGGGCCGGGCGGAGCCGGCTAGAGCAGGAAGCGGAAGGCCGGGCTGTCCGGCTCGACCCGCTCGATGTGCGGCGGCGCCGCGTCCATCCGCTGCAGCAGGCCGTCGAGGTCCTCCGGACGGCCGAGCTCGATCCCGACGAGCGCGGGACCGGTCTCGCGGTTGTTGCGCTTGACGTACTCGAACAGGGTGATGTCGTCGTCCGGGCCGAGCACCTCGTCGAGGAAGCGACGCAGGGCGCCCGGCTCCTGCGGGAAGTCGACGAGGAAGTAGTGCTTGCGCCCCTCGTGCACGAGCGCCCGCTCGACGACCTCGCCGTACCGGCTCACGTCGTTGTTGCCGCCGGACAGCACGCACACCACGGTCTGCCCGGGCTGGACGAGCACCGTGTCGCCGAGCGACGCCGCCGCGAGCGCGCCCGCGGGCTCGGCGATGACGCCGTCGGACTGGTAGAGCGCGAGCATCTCGGTGCAGACCCGCCCCTCGGCGACCGTGACCAGCTCGGCGCCGCCGTCCCGCACCAGCGGGAAGGTGACGTCGCCAGCCCGGCGCACGGCGGCGCCGTCGACGAAGCTGTCGACCACTGCGAGCGGCACCGGCTCGCCCGCCGCGAGCGCCGCCGCCATGCACGCCGCCCCGGCCGGCTCGACGCCGACCAGGCGGGTCGACGGGTGCCGCTCGCGCACCCACGTGCTGATCCCGGCCAGCAGGCCGCCCCCGCCGACCGGGACGACGAGGACGTCGGGCGTCCGGCCGAGCTGCTCCACCGCCTCGACGACGACGCTGCCCTGCCCGGCGACCGTGCGGGGGTCATCGAAGGCGGGCACGAGGACGGCGCCGGTGCGGGCGACGTCGTCCAGGGCGGCGGCGGCCGCCTCGTCGTAGGTATCGCCGCCGACGACCACCTCGACGAGGGAGCCGCCGAGCGC
>JALYMN010000115.1 GCA_030773675.1 Actinomycetota bacterium | reverse complement strand
CGAGCAGTCCGCTGCCGCACTCCAGCGGCAGCTCGTCGCGGCTCAGCACGTGCGGGGCGCTCGGAGGACCGGAGGAGGCCAGTCCGCGCAGGGCCTCGGCGGCCGGCTCCTCGTACCCCTGGGCGTGCACGGCAGCGCTCTGGCCGTCGTGCAGGGCGACGACGGCCAGGTCGGCCCGGAACGCCTCCAGCGCCAGTGCGAGCACCCGGGGCAGCAGGTCCTCGGGGACGGCCAGCGCTTCCGTGAGCCGGAGCAGGGTGGCCGAGCGCGCCCGCTCCTCGGCCTCCTGCGCCGCGGACCGGTAGGCGAAGGTGAGCGCCAGGGCCGGCATCGCTGAGATCGGCAGCAGGACAGGGGCGTGCAGGGCCAGGGCCACGATCGTCATCCCCGTGGCCATGCACCCCACTGCCATGAACGCCGACAGCCGCGCCTGCTCCCGCACGAAGCCGAGGGCGGACACCCCGGTGACCAGTGCCAGCACCCGCGACAGGCAAAGCAGGTTCACGGCGCTGAAGGCGAGCGTGCCCAGCGCGGCGCCGACCGCTACCCGCGCGGTGAGCGCACCCGACTCGTCACTGACGGCCGCGACGATAGCGACCAGCGCTGCTGTGGCCGTCATGTAGGTGCCGAGGTTGAAGGCCGCCTTGACCGGCGGCCGACGACGCAGCGCAGACGCGAGGACCAGGCCCAAGGCGGCTGCGGCCGCGGCGAGGTGGAGCGGGAGCAGCATGGTCGCCACGAGTACCGCCGGCTCGTACAGGGCCAGCTCCTCCACCGCGTCACCCTGCCGCAGCTTGACAGCGGTGAGCTCTCCCACACAGACCAGTGCGAGCAGCCCCGGGAACAGCCAGGGGCCGGCCAGCCAGCCGGGAGACAGCACCGGTCCTCCAGCGGGCACGGCCGAGACGACCAGCGCGGTCGAGGTCGCGCCGACGACGAGCATGAGCGCGACCAGCCGTGCGACCGGAGACAGGCGGCGTGGCGGTCCGGCCGCGGGGACGTCGTCGCATCCGCGGCCGGACCGGTCCGTCCCGTCGGTCAGCGGACCGGCGGCAACCATGCCCACGCGCGCGAGCTCCACCGGTCGGCCGCCCAGGCACGCGACTGCCAGTCGGCGTCGGCCCACGCTCGGGAGGCCCAGTCCTCACCGGCCCACGCCCGTGACGCCCAGCCCTCGCCGGCCCAGGCACGAGACGCCCAGGCGCGAGAGGCCCAAGCACGGGAGACCCACTGCTCGTCCGTGCCCTCGGCACCGGCCCAGGCGCGCGACGTCCACGACCCGGACGCCCAGGCGCGGGACGCCCACGCTCGCGAGGTGAAGTCTAGATCGGCCCACGCCCGTGACGCCCCGGCCCTCGAGTCCACCGACAGCTGGTACCACGCCTTCGTCGCCGCGGCACCGTCCCCGGACCGGACGGCCTCGTCAAGGGCCGTCCACCACCGGGCGTCGGCGGCGAGCAGGGCGGCGTCCCGGTCCGGTCGCGAAGGAGCAGGCCGGTAGGTCTTGGCGTTCGCCAGCGCCTGCGCAGCGTCCAGGCCGCCGGCCCCCGCTGCGGGAGCCGATGCGAGCCCCGGCGTGGCGTAGGCGGTCGAGGTCAGCAGCCCCGTTACGGCGTCCGGACGCAGGGCCGGGCGACGGCTCAGGACCGCGGCGACGATGCCGGAGGTCACGGCGGTGCTCATCGACGATCCCGAGCCACGGATGTAGGCCTCGCCGACGCGTGCCGCCGGGTAGGAGGTGGCAATCACGCTGCCCGGTGCCAGCAGCCCGACCACGGAGGCGCCGGGTGCTGCCAGGTCCGGCTGGGCCAGGGCGCCGTCTCGGCCGCGACCGGACCAGCCGGCGACGCTGTCGTCCGCCCGGTCAGCGGTGCCGGCCTCGTCCAGCCCGGCGACGGTCAGCAGTGTCGGGTCGTTGCCCGGGGAGGTGAGGCTGCCGGCCGATGGGCCGGTGTTGCCGGCGGGCACGACCACCACGACACCCTTGCGCCACAGCGCGTCGAGGGCCTGTGTGAGCGGGTCGATCTGGTAGGGCAAGGGGCTGCCGGACGACAGCGACAGGTTGAGCACCTGGATGTCTCGGCGGTGGTCGTCGACCCACTGCAGACCGCGCAGCACCGTGATGAGGTCGGTCGACCCGTGCTCGTCGGCGACCTTGACGTCGACGATGTCTGCCTCGGGCGCCACGCCCCGGTAGGCGCCGCCAGAGGCTTCGCCGGACCCGGCGATGAGACCGGCCATGAAGGTGCCGTGGCCGTGGCCGTCCCCGCCGACACCGCCGGTGATGTCCACCCGGTCCGCGATCCGACCCGCCAGGTCCGGCACGTCGGCCACTCCGGTGTCCATGACCGCCACGGTGATCCCGGCGCCCTCGCGACTGTCCGACGGCAGCCCCAGCGTCTGTCGCACGGTCGAGGTGGGTCCGGACGCACCGTCGTCCGTGGCGGCGGTCGTCAGCGTGCGCTGCGGGGTGACCGACCAGCGCGCGGGCAGGGAGGCGCCGAGCGGCAGGCGAGCAGCGACGCCTTCCACGATCGGCAGCGACGCGACGACGTCCCCGCCGGCCTGGTCGACGGCTCGGGCGGCGTCGCCGGCGCCGCCCGGGCCGGTGACGACCACGTCCTTCCAGGCGGCGGCGGGGACGGCAGCCTCGGCGCCCGACGCTCCGATCCCGGCGACCAGTGCGGCAGCCAGGAACCCTGTCACGGCCCTCGACCTGGTGCTGCAGTCCTGCCGTCCGCGCCGTCCCGTGGCGGCGCGACTGCTGTCCTGTGCGTCCATGTCTGCCTCCTTCTTTCAGCGATAGCGACACCGTCCCTGCTGTGTCGACGTCGCTGTCGGGCGTTCGCACGCCCGAACGGCCCAATCCCGTCGAAGGGGCTCCCGAGGCTCGACGGTCAGGCAGGCGGCGTGTCGACCAGCAAGGACTCCAGGACCCCGACGAGCTGGTCCGGCTCGAAAGGCTTGCGGAGGAAGAAGTCGGCGCCGCCGCGCCAGGAGCGGCTCGCCGACTCGGCGCCCGCCGCGGTCAGCATGACCACGGGCACCGGCATCTCGTCGGCGGCGCGGATGCGCCGCAGCACTTCGAACCCGTCCAGGCCCGGCATCATCACGTCGAGCACGACGCAGTCGGGCCGCAGCGCGTCGTACGCCAGGATTCCGGCGGCGCCGTCGACGGCCTCGTGCACCTCGTAGCCCTCCAGCTCGAGGACGTCCACCACGAGCTGGCGGATGAATGCGTCGTCGTCGACGACCAGGATCTGCGGGCGCACCGCGCCCTTGCCGGCGAGCGCGCTCGGCAACGAACTCGGCCTGGTCATGCCAGTGCCTTCGCGGTCTGCTGCGACACGAGCTCGGCGCGGGCTCGCCAGTCCGCGTCGTCCACGGTGAGCTGCGGGTGGCGCAGCAGCGCCGCGAGCTCCTCCTCGTAGGCGCCGTCGTGCGGGTCGGCGCAGGAGGTGCCCTGCAGCAGCAGGTGCGCCGTCCGAAGGGCCGTGCTGACCCCGAGGCCGTGCGGCTCCGGCTCCCGCGCGACGTACCGGTCGGCGACGGCGACGACGATCGGCCGAGGCAGGCCCCACAGCTGGAGCAGGTGCGCACCGACGTCGTTCGGGTGTGGGGTGTCAGCGGACGTGGGGGCCGTCCCCCACTCCCCGACGGCCCGTGCGCCCAGCAGCGCCAGCCGTCCGGCGTCCTGCAGCAGCGCCGCCGCTTCGCTGTACGGCGCGTTCGCGGGCGAGGCGAGCGTGCGTACCAGCTTCGCCGCGGCGACGGAGTGGCGCCAGAGGGCCTCCAGCTCCTGCCGCTCCTCAGGCCCAGCACCGGCCGGGATGGCCCAGCGTGCCTGGTCAGCGGCGAGCAGCGCCTGCACGGTGGGCATCCCGAGGGCCATCACGGCGTACGGCAAGGACGTGACGCGGTTGCCCGAGCAGAAGAAGTTCGAGTTCGCCAGCTGCAGCAGCTTGGCCGCGAGGCCGATGCTGTTCGTCACCGCCTCCACGACCTCAGGCAGGCCGACGTCCGGGACGGCGAGCGTCCGTGTCACACGCTCAAGCTGCTGGGGCAGGATCGGCAGGCACTGGATCGCTCCGGCGGCGCTGCGCAGCTGCGCATTGCGTTCACTACCCACGTTCTGGGTGAGCTGGTCGAGCAGCCCGGTGAGGGCCTCGCCGTCGCAGGGCTTGCTCAAGAAGCGGTGGCCCACGACGGACGCGCGCAGCCCGGCCTCCCGCTCGGAGTGGCCGGACAGGACGACACGCGCCGCGGCGGGATGGTGCACGCTGACCTGCGCCAGCAGCTGCGCGCCGTCCATGCCGGGCATCCGCATGTCAGACACCACGACGTCGCACGGTGCCGAGGCGAGATGTTCGATCGCGGCGGCGCCATCGGTCTTGAAGTCCATGTCCCAGTCGTGGCGACGTGAGCGCAAGGACCGCCGGATGCCGTCCAGGACGCGCGGCTCGTCGTCGATGAACAACAACGCTGGCTTGCGGGTCACCACACCCGGCATCACGGTCGACACCACGACCGGCTGACGGCCAAGGCCCGTTGCAGTCCCACGCCCGGGGGCCTGTCGTGCTCCCACCCAGCGCAACCGGACGCAGCGATCATCAGCACTGCTGCAGCACCTGCTCTCACGGTGGTCCTGGCTTGAGCCGACGACCTCATCCGCCGTCCTATCGGCAGGAACACCCGACACATTGAGCCGGGGCCGGTGCCCCTTCGGCCGACACGAGCACACCTCAACGCGACCCTGCTGGGCGCAGAACGTGACGAGTACGGGGTCAGGTCCCGCCTTCAAACACCATCCGATGCGGCGCCCATCGCCCGCCGCGCTGGGATGACCATCGAAGGCAGCAGCGGCTCGATCCGTGTCACACAACGCGTCGCTGATCGCGTCTCGATCGCTCATGTGTCAGCACCAGAAAATCCGTGCACGCCCCAGCGGACACATGGTCACGTCGACGACCTCAGGGCCCGCCCGGCGTCCGGTAGTCCATCGGCAAGTGGGACGGCGTCTCGATGATCCATCCGCTGGCAGGAGAGCCCGCCACCAGCCAGTGCCGCTTGGGGACCAGCAGGCGGGGCTCCGCCGGCCGCCATCGACGCCTTCGGGGCAGAGTGTGGTCGTGGCCGTGACCCGACTGCCGCGGCCCG
>JALYMN010000114.1 GCA_030773675.1 Actinomycetota bacterium | reverse complement strand
TCGGGGCTGTAGCGCAGTCCGGTAGCGCACCTCGTTCGCATCGAGGGGGTCAGGGGTTCGAATCCCCTCAGCTCCACCAGAAGTTCGAAGTTCGAACACCCGACAGGCTCGACGCCCTCAGAGTTCAAGCTCTGGGGGCGTTGCGCTTGTTGGCCCTGCCGCTCCCGGCCCTCCGCCTCCTGCCGCAGCGCGGCACTGAGCTCGCTCCGGCCCGTGCCGACGACGCGGACGGCCTCGCGGTCCTCGTCGAGGTACAAGTGCTCGAACCAGGCCTGGTTGAGGCTGCGCCGCACGCCGTTGTCGACGCGGGCGTAGGTGTTGCCGGCGTCGGCGATCAGGGACAGGACAGTCCCCAGTGCCGCCTGTTGGCCGTCGCCGAGCTTGGCCGTTCGGTTGAGCTCGCCCTCCACGCTCAGCAGCTGCGCCGCCAACTGGCGCTGCTTGTCGGCGGCGATGTCGTCCGGCACGGCGCCGGCCATGGCCTTCTCCGCCCACTTGAAGCGCTCGCGCTTGATCGCGTGCAGCCGCCGTTCGAGCCGAGCCCGCTCGGCTGCCGCCTCCCGCTCAAGGCTGGCGAAGTCGCGGGCCAGCTCCTCACGCAGCAGGGTGAGGTCCTCCTCCGGCACGGTCTCCTGGCGCCACTGCGCGGTGACGGCTGCCTCGACCAGTGCCTCGGGTAGGTAGCGCTGCCCGCAGCCCAGGCTGTCGGTGCGCGAGGCGCAGTAGAAGTAGCCGTAGTCCTGCTTGGTGCGGTTCTTGACGACCGTGTAGAGCAGCCGCTCGTGGCAGCGGCCGCAGCGCAGGCTGCCGACGAGGTAGTGCTCGCGCCGGTAGGCCCGCTCACCCGCCACCCGGTGATCGTTGAGCACACGCTGGACGAGCTCGAAGGTCTCGGCGTCGACGAGCGGCGGGTGCTTGCCGTCGTACTCCACCCCGCGCCAGGTGACGTAGCCGAGGTAGTAGCGGTTGCGCAGAATCTGGTGCAGCTTGTTGGCGGGCACCGGCCGGGCTGGCGTCCGCGGTCCCGGCCGGTTGGTCAGTCCACGTGCCTCCAGCTCGTCGGCGAGGGAGCGCAGCGACCAGTTGCCGCTGGCGTAGGCCACGAAGGCCCAGGACACGAGCTCCGCCCGCTCCGGATCGACCTCAACGGTGCGGGTCTCGTAGCCGTCGATGAGCTTGCGGACGTTGCGGTAGCCGATCGGTGCTCGGGTCGGTGTGCCGCCGGCCCGCACCTTCTGCTGGGTGCCCTTGACGACCTCAGCGGCCAGGTTGCGCGAGTAGAACTCGGCGATTGAGCTCATGATGCCGTGCAGTAGCAGGCCGCTTGGTGTCTCGTCGATGTTCTCGGTGACGCTGACCAGCTTGGCGCCGCTGGCTGCGATGGTGGCCGTGATCGTCACGTCGTCGCTGCGGTTGCGGGCCAGCCGGTCGACCTTGTGGACGATGACGAACGTCGTCGGCTCTTCGGCCAGGTAGGCCAGCATGCGCTGCAGCTCCGGGCGGTCCGCGGAGCGGGCGCTCTCGCCGCGGTCGATGAAGACCTCGGTCACGGTTGCGCCGAGGCTGGCCGCCTTGCGGCTGCAGGCGTCGCGCTGGGCGGGGATGGAGTAGCCCTCTGGATCGCCGTCGCGCTCGGCCTGTTCCTTCGTGCTGACCCGGGCGTAGACCACAGCCGTGTGCTGCAGTTCCGGCTGGGCGGCGAACTGGGTCATCAGGCGACCTCCAGGAGGGCGTGCGTCACGTCGAGGCCGAAGTGGCCAAGTCGGCGGCGCATAGCGGCCTCACTCACCTCGAAGCGTCGGGCGAGCAGGGTCAGGTCACGCAGCCCGTTCTCCCACGCCGCGCGCAGCCAGTGCTCGGGCATGAGGAGCGCGGCGGCGAAGGCATCGGCGGCCAGCTCCGCCTGGCGCTGGGGGCCGTACGAGCCCGTGCCGCGGTAGAGGGTGCGTCCCTGGCGGTGGTCGATGCAGTGCTTGTACTCGTGAGCCAGCGAGAAGCGCTGCCGCTGGACGGGTTCACCGTCACGGATGAAGACCAGCCACTGCTGACCACCCCACTGCGTCGCGCCGCTCACCGGCAGGTCAGCGCGCAGCGCCACCAGGACGCGCGGCAGTTCGGTGATCAGTCCGCTGGGCGTCGGCGGCTCGCCCAGCCCGGCCAGGTCCAAGAGCAGTCCCGCCTGTAGTTCGGCCAGGAACGTCGTCTCGTGGTCGCCGAGCGCGCGGGCGGGAGCCAGCTGACGCAGACGACCAAGCACATTCGGCACGGAGCCGGCAGCACGCCGGCTCGTCGGCAGGACTGCCGCCGTCGGGGCCAGCAGCTCCGGCAAGTGTTGAAATCGTGTCATCAAGTGTTGTTCCCTCCCTTCTGCTGACGCTCTTATCAGCTGTTAGTTGTCGTCCAGTGGCGCTTCGTCGGCGCCCTCGGCCGGACCAGAGCCGTCGGCGCCGTAGCGCTCCGCCAGCCGCTCAATGTAGGCCTGGGCGCGGGCCGCGTCCTCCGGACTGAGCCCGTAACTGGCCCGCAGGTAGGGCTGCAGGCCCGGCAGCGGAATGCCCGCTAGCCGGTACAACTCGTGCAGTGGCACGTCGAGCGCTGCGCCGAGGCGCTGCAGTGAGGCAGCCGACGGGCTGGCAATGCGGCCCTGTTCCAAACGGACGATGTTGCTCTGACTGACCCCCGTGAGCGCAGCCAGCTGTGGCGTACTGAGGGCTGCTCGGGCGCGAGCGGCAGCAAGTAGGTTGCCGAGCTGTTCGGCGTCACTGATGGTCATAGGGCAATCTCTCCGTTATGCGTCTATCCTAGCACGTTTATGCAGCCCTGCATAGCCCGCGCTAGGACGGCCGCTGGCGGACGAGTGGAGCAATAGTCAAGACCTGTGGATCGGCGTGTCACGCGGGTTGCTGCTCACCTCCTGAGGTGTCGGGTCGTTCGACGAGCTTGCCTTTCTCGAACCGGGCGCCGGCTCGGACGAGGGCGACCCAGGTGCGGTGCGTTGACCGCCCGCCAGCGGTGCTGGGCAGACTC
>JALYMN010000113.1 GCA_030773675.1 Actinomycetota bacterium | reverse complement strand
TGGCCGGGCTGTCCGACGCCGGCCTGGGGGCCTCGCGGCTCGCCGGCCCGCTCGTGCCCGTGCTCGCCGAGGCCGCGGTCAGCTCCGCCACGCCCTTCCTGCGCGCCCCGCTGCTCGCCCGGATCTCGGGCGCGCTGCGCCTTCACCCGGTCGCGGGCGCCGCCGACGGGCGCTGCCCGACCTGCGCGGTGCCAGCACCGTGCGCGACCGCCTGCGAGCTGCGCGCGTGACCGCGCGCGAGCACGACCTCGTCGTGGTCGGGTCGGGGCTGTTCGGCCTGACCGTCGCGGAGCGGGCGGCGACCGAGCTCGGCCTGCGGGTGCTGGTGCTCGAGCGGCGCGACCACGTCGGCGGCAACGCCTGGTC
This sequence comes from Actinomycetota bacterium, assembly GCA_030773675.1. Next base: position 5,467 of record JALYMN010000113.1, on the reverse strand, counting down.
GGAGCGGGAGCCGACGACGGGCATCGAGGTGCACCGCTACGGCGCGCACCTGTTCCACACCTCCAACGAGCGGGTGTGGGAGTACGTCAACCGGTTCACCTCGTTCACCGGCTACCAGCACCGGGTGTTCTCGGTGTTCAAGGGCCGCGTCTACCCAATGCCGATCAACCTCGCGACGATCTGCGAGTACTTCGGCCAGCACCTCACGCCGACCGAGGCGCGCGCCCTCGTCGCCGAGCAGGCCGGGGAGGTCCGCGCCGAGGACGCCGCTAACCTCGAGGACAAGGCCGTCTCGCTGATCGGGCGGCCGCTGTACGAGGCGTTCGTGCGCGGCTACACGCAGAAGCAGTGGCAGACCGACCCTCGCCAGCTCAGCCCCGACATCATCACGCGGCTGCCGGTCCGGTACACGTTCGACAACCGCTACTTCAGCGACACCTACGAGGGGCTGCCGGCCGACGGGTACGCCGCCTGGCTGCAGCGCATGGCCGACACCCCGGGCGTGGAGGTCCGGCTGGGCGTGGACTTCTTCGACGTCCGCGACGAGCTGCCGCCCGGCGTGCCGATCGTCTACACCGGGCCGCTGGACCGCTACTTCGACTACGCCGAGGGGCCGCTGTCCTGGCGCACCCTGGACTTCGCGCAGGAGGTGCTCCCGGTCGGCGACTTCCAGGGCACCCCCGTCATGAACTACGCCGACGAGGACGTGCCGTGGACGCGCATCCACGAGTTCCGGCACTTCCACCCCGAGCGGCCGGCCCCGGACGACCGGACCGTGATCGTGCGGGAGTACAGCCGCTCCGCCGGGCCCGGCGACGAGCCGTACTACCCGGTCAACACCAGCACCGACCGGGAGCGGCTGCAGCGCTACCGCGACCGCGCCCGCCAGGAGCCGGGCGTGCTGTTCGGCGGGCGGCTCGGCACCTACCAGTACCTGGACATGCACATGGCGATCGCGTCCGCGCTCACGCTGGTCGACAACACCCTGGCCCCGCGCTACCGCGACGTCCCGCGCTCACGGGACGCCGGCTGACGCCGGCCGCTCTCAGCGCTGGTCGCGCCGCAGCGGGTGGTCCTCCGGCACCTGGACGAGGACGATCCGCACGCCGTCCGGGTCGGCGAGCCAGGCCTCGAGGAGGCCCCACGCCTCCTGCCGGGGCTCGCGGAGCACGCGGACGCCCGGCGGCCGCGAGCCGGTCGTGCTCGACAAGGACGTCGCGGACCTGCAGCCGCGGTAGAAGGCCTGGCTCCGGCCGGGGTCGGAGGGGCGCAGGAGCACCCGACTGCTGAGCACGTCCACGCGGGGGTCCTCCCGTGAGACGTCGCCGGACGTGACCGCGCCGTCCGGGCAGGAGTCCTGCGTGCCGCCTCCACGGGCCGCGGCGCCGCCGAGCGCGCCCCCACACGGCAGGTCTCAGTGGCGCGCCTGGGGGCAGCGGAGGTCCATGACCAGCACCGCTGCTGCCGGCAGGGACCTGCAGCAGCACGCGCACGAGCCGGCGGAGCTCAGCCACCGACCGACCGGCGTGCCCCGCCGGGGGGGACAGCCGTCGTGGGACGCACGGCTCAGACCCGGGCGCCTGGCCGTCCTGCGCGTCCTCGCGGCAGGTCTGGCCCTCGCGAGCGCCGGGGCCTGCACCGCCGGCCGGCCGAGCGGCACTGCCGGCGATCGACCGCCCCCTCCACGGGTCATGGCAGCGCTCGGCGACTCCATCACCCGCGCGTACGCCGCCTGCGGTCGCGCCGGGGACTGTGTCGAGATGTCCTGGGCGACGGGGACGGCCGAGGACCTCGAAAGCCACGCGCAGCGGCTCGACGTCGACCAGCGCGTCCGCAGTCACAACCTCGCCGTCAGCGGTGCACAGGTGGCGGGGCTGGCGACGCAGGTGCAGGCCGCCGTCCGGACCCGGCCGGACTACGTCACCGTGCTGATCGGGGCCAACGACGCCTGCGCGCCGGACGAGGCGGCCATGACCTCGGTCGAGGAGTACACCGAGGACTTCGACCGTGCCCTGGACGCCCTCGTGCGGGGCCTGCCCCACGCGCGCGTCCTGGTGCTCAGCATCCCGGACCTGGCCCGGCTGTGGCAGGTCGGCAAGGACCAGCCCGACGTGCGCAGGGTCTGGGCGACGTACGGCATCTGCCAGTCGATGCTGGCGGACCCGTCCGACGACGGCGCGCGGGCACAGGCCCGCCGCGACCGCGTCCGCGCGCGCACCCGGGCCTACAACGCCGCCATGGCGGCCGCCTGCGACCGGCACGCCCCCCAGTGCCGGCACGACCGCAACGCCGTCGCCGACCACCGGTTCAGCCTCGACGACGTCAGTCCGGCCGACTACTGGCACCCCAGCCGGCACGGCCAGGCGACCCTGGCGGAGGTCTCCTGGCGAGCCGGCTTCTGGTCGTGAGGACCTGGCCCGGGGCGTCGTGCCCGCTGGACCTGCTGGTCGCCCGGGTGTCGACGGACCCGGGTACTCGGCCGGTCAGTCGCGGCGCCCTCCAGGGGCGGATGGACCCACCCCGACTCGTCGGCCGTGAGGTCAGCCAGTTCAGGGCCACGGCGGCGGTCCAGGACTGCCGCAGGCTGCCGAGCGGCTCCCCGGTGAACGGCTCGTAGTACTCCGCCAGCGGCCCTCGGCGAGCTGCTGCAGCGCAGCGTGCCGCTCGCCGCCTGCTGGCGCTGGTGAACGACGTGCTCGACACGGCCAAGATCGAGGCCGGGGCGTTGCAGATCGACCAGGCCGAGCTGGACCTGGTCGAGGTCGCGCAGCAGGCCGTGCTGCCCAGCCAGCGCGTTGCGCGCGACAAGACGATCGGCCTGCACCTGCTCGTCGAGGACGGCCTCGTCCGGCGCCGCCTCAGTGATCCGCTGCGCCTGCAGCAGGTGCTCACCAACCTGGTCGCCAACGCGGTCAAGTTCACCGACACCGGCTCGGTGACGGTCCGTCTGCAGGTCGGCTCGCACAACGAGGTCCGCATGAGCGTGATCGACACGGGACCAGGCAATGACGGAGCGCGAGGTCGAGCGGGTGTTCGCGTGCTTCGAGCAGGCCGCGTGGACACAGCCCGCCGCTTCGGCGGCACCGGTCTGGGACTGTCGATCACGCGCAGCCTGGTCGAAGCCATAGCCGGCCAGATCAGCGTCACCTCCGAGCCGGGCCGCGGCACCGAGATCAGCGTCGTCGTCCCGCTGCGGCCCGCCGCCCCGGTCGAGCGTGCGGACCGTTGCTGGCGGCCGGAGCGCGCACTGTCCCCGTCCAGCGTCGGCTCCGTGTCCTCGTCGCCGAGGACAACGAGGTCAACCAGCTCGTGGCCCGCGCGACGCTCGAGTCGCACGACCTCGACGTGGACGTCGTGGGCGACGGGAGGCCGCCGTCGCGGCGGTGACCTCGACGTCCTACGACGCGGTGTTCATGGATCAGCACATGCCCGGCCTCGACGGCCTCGCCGCGACCAGTCGGCTCCGCGAGCTGGGGTACGCCGACCTGCCGATCGTCGCGATGACCGCGGCGGCCTTCGACGACGACCGGCGCGCCTGCCTCGCGGCAGGCATGGCGCACGTCCTGCCCAAGCCCTGGTCCGCCGAGCAGCTCGAGGACGTCTTGCGACTCCGGCAGGACCGGGCGTCGATCGCGTAGGGACCCCAGGACGAGGAGCGGGCGGGCCGGGGACCGCTCTCCGGGACGCGACGAGCTGCCGGAGGGGCTCGCGCTCGATCGTGTCGACGGACCCGAGCGCTCCGGCGCCGACGGTGCCCGTCACTCCCGCGGTGGGGGCGCGGCCGCGAGGAGGTGCCGCCGGAAGAAGTCGGCGGAGGCGCCGGCGACCTGGTCGAGCGCGCCCGGCTCCTCGAACAGGTGCGTCGCGCGGGGCACCACGAGCAGCTCGCACGGACAGCGCAGTCGAGCCATCGCGACCCGGTTGAGGTCGAGCACAGCCGGGTCGGCGCCGCCGACGACCAGCAGCACCAGAGCGGCGACCGCCGGTAGCGCGTCACCGGCCAGGTCCGGCCGACCGCCGCGGGACACGACCGCGGCCACCAGGTCGGGGTGCTGCGCCGCGGTGAGCAGGGCGGCGCCACCACCCGTGCTCGCGCCGAACAGACCCAGCGGCAGTCGGGCGAGGTTCGGCTGCTCCCGGCACCAGCCGAGGGTGGCGGCCAGTCGCGCGGCGAGCAGCCCGATGTCGAACCGCAGGCCGCGGTTGCGCAGGTCGACCTGCTCCTCCTCGCCGCTGAGCAGGTCCAACAGCAGCGTGGCCAGCCCCGCCTCCTGCAGCCGCGCAGCGACTCGACGGTTCCGCGGGCTGTGCCGGATGCTGCCGCTGCCGTGCGCGAAGACCACCAACCCGACGGCGCCGTCCGGCAGCCCGAGGTCGCCGTCCAGCGTGACGCCGTCGAGCACCGGCTGGACCGGGCGGGCTGTCATCGACCCCTCGCGCCCGAACCTCGACGGCACGATCGCTCAGGCGACGCAGCGCACCCGATCACCCGCGGGAGATGACACCAGTTCGGACTGCTCGCTGCTGGTCTGCCCGTCGGCGACGCCGTCGTCGATGTCGCCTGGCGAACCCAGCGGCGCACCGACTCGACCGAGACGTCGAAGTCGCCGCGACCTCGGCCTGGCTCAGGGGCACCGCGGCGGGCGACTCGCACGACGTCACGCTTGAACTCGGGCGGGTTCTCCGGCACAGCGACATCCTCTCCGCGTAACTGGGCCCGCAGAAGCGGTGTCAACTCAAGCTGCAGCAGTCCCCCGAGGGGCTGGTGATGCCCGGCGCCGCTCGCCGCCCGGGTCAGGCACCCAGCGTCGATCCGCTGTCACGGCTTGGCACCTGGCCTGTGTCGCGGCCAGAGGCCGGGCTCAGGGCGGGCCTGCTGTCGCTCACCGTCAGTGCGGCCAGCTGGGGCCACGTAGGTGCGAGCGTCGCCGCCGCGGGTGCATCTCGACGTGGCTGCCAGTGTGGCTGTCACACGCACGGAAAGCGGCGTGGCGACTCCAGGTGCCGCAGATCGGGCGGTGGGCCCTGTGCGTCAGGCTGACGTGAGACACCTTCGGTAGCGCTTCTTCCGTCCAAGCACAGGGCAAGACAGGCTTGATCACGTTGACCCTCACTACCGCGGACCTGCGGCCGGTACCGGTTGAGAATGACCGGTGACACCACGAGCCGAGCGGCCTCGGCGGCGCTCGTTCACCGCCGAGTACAAGCTGCAGATCCTGGCTGAGTACGACGCCCTCGACGAGCTCGGCGCCAAGGGCGCCCTGCTGCGGTGGGAGGGGCTGTACTCCTCGCACCTGGTGGAGTGGCGGCGGGCCCGCGACGCGGGTGCGCTCGCTGGCCTGGCCGGGCAACCGCGACCTGCGCGGCGGACGCCGGAGCAGGTCGAGATCGAGCGGCTGCGAGCGCGGGCGGCCAAGGCCGAGCGGGAGCTGGCCAAGACCCAGGCGGCGTTGGAGGTCGTGGGAAA
>JALYMN010000112.1 GCA_030773675.1 Actinomycetota bacterium | reverse complement strand
CCCGGCTCGGCGTCGACAACGTGCTCGCGGCCTCGCCCGACCGCTACCCGCGGTTCACCCCGCCGGTCGCCGGTGTCGACCTCGTCGTGCTGCCCGACGAGCCGTACGCCTTCTCGCCGTCCGACGGCCCCGAGGCCTTCCCCGGCGTGCCCGCCCGCTGCGTCAGCGGGCGGCACCTCACCTGGTACGGGCCGTCGCTGGCCGAGGCCCGGGAGCTGCTCACCGCCCAGTTGCGGCCGTAGGGTCCGGCGCATGAGCGTGCGCAGGGTGGCGGCGTCGGAGCTGACCCCGGGCCAGCCGACGCCGGGGATGCAGCGGGCAGAGGCGGTCGTGCTGCCCGACCTGTGGTCGGGCACGGTGCGCACCGAGCCGGGCGCGACGAGCGGATGGCACCACCACGGCGAGCACGACACGGTCGCCTACGTCGTGCGGGGGGCCTTCCGGGTCGAGACGGCCGAGGGCGTGGTACAGGGCGACCCGGGCGACTTCCTGCACATCCCCGCCCACGTCGTGCACCGGGAGAGCAACCCCGCGCCCGAGCCGCGGAGGTCGTGCTCGTGCGCCGCGGCACCGGCCCCGTCGTCGTCAACGTCGACGGGCCCTGACTCAGGCCCGGACCCCGACCACCTCCAGGTAGGCCACGTCGGAGGCGAAGGTGCCGTCGGTCGCGGTGTTGTGCGCGTCGAAGGCGGCCGCCAGGGCGTCCTCGAGCGCCTGCCGGCCGTCCTCGCCGACCGCGGAGAAGGCGGCCGCCGTCGGGCCGTACCAGGTGCGGAAGTAGTCGACGACCGCCTGCGTCGATGGGAAGCGGAACGCGCAGGTCTGCCGCTCGATGCGCAGAGACGAGCAGCCGGGGCCGAGCAGCTCCCGCACCCGCTCCTCGTCCCCCCAGGCGACAGCCGGCCGCACGCCCTGCGGCGGCGGCACGAATCTGCTGACAGCGCGGAACATGTCGCCGACCTGGCTGTCCGGCGTCCAGTTCGCCATGCCGATGCGCCCGCCGGACCGGCAGACCCGGAGCATCTCCGCCGCGACGGCGTCCTGGTCCGGCGCGAACATCGCGCCGATCGTCGACATCACGACGTCGAAGGACGCGTCGTCGAACGGCAGCGCCTGCGCGTCCGCAACCTGGGTGCGCAGCACGACCCCGTCGGCGTCGGCGCGGCGCTGCGCCTCCTCGAGCAGCTCGGGCACGTAGTCCGTCGCCAGGACGTCGGCGAAGCGGCGGGCGGCCGGCAGTGAGGCGTTGCCGTTGCCGGCCGCGACGTCGAGCACCCGCTCGCCGGCGTGCACGTCGAGCTCGCGCACCAGGTGCTCGCCCAGCCAGCTGAGCAGGCTCCCGATCTTGCCGTAGTCGCCGAGGCTCCAGACCTTCTGCTGCCGCGCGGTGATGGCGGCGTAGTCCACGCTCATGTGCGTCCCCCTTCTCCCCGCGCAGTCCTACCGCGCCGGCCCGGTCGGGGGGAATGGTCAGGAGGGACCAGAAGGGACTACGTGTAGCCGTGCTCCGGCGCCGGGTAGCGGCCCTCGCGGACGTCGTCCGCGTACGCCGTCACCGCGTCGCGCAGCACGCCGCGCAGGTCGGCGTAGCGCTGGACGAAGCGCGGGCCCGGGCCGGGGGTCAGCCCGGCCAAGTCGGTCCAGACGAGCACCTGCGCGTCGCAGCCCGCGCCGGCGCCGATGCCGATGGTCGGGATGCGCAGCTCCTTGGTCACCCGCTCGGCGAGGTCGGCGGGCACGACCTCGAGGACGACGGCGAACGCGCCGGCGTCCTGCAGCGCGAGGGCGTCCTCGATGAGCCGGTCCCCGGCGTCGCCGCGGCCCTGCACTCGGTAGCCGCCGAGCGTGTTGACGCTCTGCGGGGTCAGGCCCAGGTGGCCCATCACCGGCACGCCGGACTCCACCAGCAGCTCGACCTGCGGCAGCACCCGCCGGCCGCCCTCGAGCTTGACCGCCTGCGCGCCGACCTGCAGGAACCGGACGGCGGTCGCGAGCGCCTGCTGCGGCGAGCCCTGGTAGCTGCCGAACGGCATGTCCCCGACGACGAGCGCCCGCGAGGTCGACCGGGCGACCGCGCGCACGAGCGGCACCATGTCCTCGACGGTCACCGGCACGGTCGTGTCGTAGCCCAGCACGTTGTTGCCGGCCGAGTCACCGACGAGCAGCACCGGGATGCCGGCCTCGTCGAACAGCGCGGCGGTGAGCATGTCGTAGGAGGTGAGCATCGCCCAGCGCTCACCGCGGTCCTTCGCGGCCTGCAGGTCCTTGATCGTCACGCGGCGCGTCGTAACGCCGCCGTACAGCGTGGGGAGCCGGTCGCTCACGGAGTTCCTCCTCGGCGCCTCGGGGCCCGTCCGGGTCCCCGGGTCACCTCAGAGGGTGGCACGCCGGGCGCCTCCCTCCCGTGTCTGCTCGCTCACACCCCTGCTCATCCAGGAGCTGCCGCGTCCACCTGCTCCGGCCGCGCCTGCTCCGGCTCGGGCGCGGTGGGCGCGGCGCTCTCCCGCCAGCGCGAGGTGATCGGCAGCCGCCGGTCGCGGCCGAACGCGCGTCCGGTGATCTTTGGCCCGGGCGGGCTCTGCCGGCGCTTGTACTCCGCCGCGTCGACGAGCTTGACCACCCGGTCGACGAGCTCGGGGTCGAAGCCGAGGCCGACCAGCTCGGCCCGGCCGAGGTCGCGCTCGACGTAGGCGTCGAGCAGCGCGTCGAGCACCTCGTACGGCGGCAGCCGGTCGCTGTCGACCTGTCCCGGCGCGAGCTCGGCGCTCGGCGGCTTGTGAATGCTGTTCTCCGGGATCGGCGGCGCCTGGCCGAGGCTCTCGGCCTGCGCGTTGCGCCACCGGGCGAGCTGCCAGACCAGCGACTTCGGGACGTCCTTGATCGGCGCGAAGCCGCCGGCGGAGTCGCCGTACAGGGTGGAGAAGCCGGTCGCCGACTCGCTCTTGTTGCCGGTGGTGAGCACGAGGTGGCCGTGCTGGTTCGACAGCGCCATGAGCAGCGTCCCGCGCACGCGGGCCTGCAGGTTCTCCACCGCGAGCCCGGTGAGCTCGACGGTCTGCTCGTACGCGTCGACCATGCGGGTGATCGGCACGAGCTGCCAGCGCAGCCCCTGCCGGCGGGCGAGCTCCTCGGCGTCGGCGACCGAGTGCTCGGAGGAGAAGCGGCTCGGCATGCCGATCACGTGCACGGCGTCGGCGCCGAGCGCGTCGGCGGCCACGGTGGCGACCAGCGCCGAGTCGATGCCGCCGGACAGCCCCAGCACCACCGACGGGAAGCGGTTCTTGCGCACGTAGTCGCGCACCGCGGTGACGAGCGCGCCCCACACCTCGGCCTCGTCGGACAGCGGCGGAGCGACCCCGGGGACGACCGGCGCGTACGGCGGCAGCGGCTGCTCCGACAGCACGACGTGCTCGACGGTCATCGTCGTGCCGTCGCGGGCGTCGACCGGCCCGGTGGTGGCGAGCGTGGCCGCCGGCAGGTCGAGGTCGACGACGACGAGGCCCTCCTCCCACATCGGCGCGCGGGCGAGCAGCGCCCCGCTCGCGTCGACGACGTGGGAGTCGCCGTCGAAGACGAGCTCGTCCTGCCCGCCGACCGTGTTGACGTAGGCGACGGGGCACCCCGCCTCTCCCGCCCGGCGGGCCGACAGCCCGGCCCGGACGTCGTCCTTGCCGCGCTCGTACGGCGACCCGTTGAGGCACAGCAGCAGCCCGACCCCGGACTCCCGCGCGACCGTGACCGGACCGCCCTCCTGCCACAGGTCCTCGCAGACCGCGAGCGCGACGTCGACGCCGTGCAGCCGGACGACGGGGAAGCTGTCGCCGCGCACGAAGTACCGGAACTCGTCGAACACGCCGTAGTTCGGCAGGTGGTGCTTGGCGTAGCGGGCGACCACCCGGCCGCCGTACAGCACGGCGGCGCTGTTCTGCGGCTCGCCGGCGGGGCGGCCGAGCGCCGGCGCGGGCTGCTCGGTGCGGCCGCAGTAGCCGACGACCACGGCCGCGCCCCCGGCGCCCTCGCGGTCGAGGCGGACCGCGAGGGCCTCCAGCGCGTCGAGCGAGGCCTGCACGAACGACGAGCGCAGCACGAGGTCCTCGGCCGGGTAGCCGGTCAGCGTCATCTCGGGGAACACCACCACCGAGCAGCCCGCGGCCACGGCGTGCGCCGTCCAGGTGCTCACGACGTCGGCGTTGCCGGGCAGGTCGCCGACGGTCAGGTCGACCTGGGCCAGACCGGTCCGCAGCTGCGCCATGGCGGGAGGCTACTCGTTCTCGTCAGGCTGACGACTACTGCTCGGTCTGCGGCTGCTCCGACGACCCCTGGTCGGCGACCGGCTGCCCGGCGGCCGTGAGCCGCTCGTACTCCTCGTCGGTGAGCTGCAGCTCGGCCGCCGCGCAGTTCTCCTCCAGGTGCGCCACCGAGCCGGTGCCCGGGATGGGCAGCATCACGGGACTGCGGCGCAGCAGCCAGGCGAGCGCCAGCTGCGCGTGCGTCGCCGAGTGGTCGCGGGCGATCTCGTCGAGGATCCCGCCGGGGCGCGCCAGCGCGCCCGCGGCGACCGGGAACCAGGGGAGAAAGGCGATGCCCTCGCGCTCGCAGTGCTGCAGCACCTCCTCGGACTGCCGGTTGCCGAGGTTGTACAGGTTCTGCACCGAGACGACCTCGACGGTCTTTCGGGCCTGCTCGACCTGCTCGACGCTGACCTCGGACAGGCCGAGGTGGCGGATCTTGCCGGCGTCCTGCATCTCCTTCATCACGCCGAACTGCTCCTCGGCGGGCACCTCCGGGTCGATGCGGTGCAGCTGCCACAGGTCGATGCGCTCGACCCCGAGCCGGCGCAGGCTCATCTCGACGCACTGCCGCAGGTAGTCCGGCTTGCCAAGACCGGCCAGACGTCCGGGCCGGTGCGCAGCAGCCCGCCCTTGGTGGCCACCACGACGTCGCCGTACGGGTGCAGGGCCTCGCGGAGGAGGTCCTCCGAGACGTGGGGGCCGTAGCTGTCGGCGGTGTCGATGAGGTCGATGCCGAGCTCGACGGCGCGGCGCAGCACCTGGCGCGCCGTCTCCGGGTCGGCCGGCGGGCCCCAGATGCCCTTGCCGGTGATCCGCATGGCGCCGAAGCCGAGGCGGTGCACCTCGAGGTCGCCGCCGAGGCGGAAGGTGCCGGACGCGGTCACGGGGCGATCGGTCGTGTGCATGGGGGAGGCGGTCACGGTTCTCCTGGAGTTCGGGGCGCGGGATCGCCGTTGCCCTTCCCCGGCTGACCGTGGCCACGCGAGGTTGTGCCAAGGTCGCGCATGACCGCCACGTCGCCCGCCGTCCCCACCGCTGTGCAGACGGTGGCTGCCGGCCGGGCCGGGACGACCACGGCGCGCGCCGCCGTCGAGGCCGCCCTCGCTCGCATCGCCGCCGTCGACGGCGTGGTCGGCGCCTACC